>CAZUCM010000212.1:0-6018 GCA_964619235.1 uncultured Terriglobales bacterium | reverse complement strand
CTTCCTGTGGTTGGTGCCCATGCGCGCGCAAGGCGGTTATCCCCTGGCGACCTGGGGCATGGTGATTGCCGTGCTTGGTACCATCACGTTGTTTACGGGCACCATGCAGGCCCTCAAGCAGGATCAATCCAAGCGGCTGCTGGCCTTCTCCAGCATCGGGCAGGTGGGCTATATCCTGCTGGGCGTAGGGACCAGCATGGCGCTGCTGGCGCCCGCGAATCCCCTGGCGACCGCCTTAGCTTCGGCTGCTTTTCTGGGCGCCCTTCTGCACGTACTGAATCACGGGCTGTTTAAGGGATTGTTGTTCCTGAATGCCGGGAGCATTCTGCATGCCACCGGTACGCAGGACCTGAATCAAATGGGCGGACTGATGTGCTTCATGCCCTATACGGCCCTGACTGCGCTGGTGGCTTCCTTCTCCATTGCCGGAGCTCCGCTTTCGAATGGCTTTGCCAGCAAATGGAGTATTTGCTCGGCCGCGGCGCTTGGCGGTTCCACGGCGAAGTACCTGCCGGTGTGCTCTGCGATTGCCATCCTGACCAGCGGGGTTACGCTGGCTCTGCTCATCAAATTCTTCGGCGTGAGTTTTCTTTCCCGCAAGAGCGAGCTGGTAGCCGGGCGGGCGCGCCAGGGGAAGATGGAATTGGGCTGGATGATGCAGCTCCCGCAATGGGGGCTGGCGGCAGCCTGCATTCCGGTGGGACTGGCTCCGGGTCTGGCATTCCACGCTTTACAGATGGCGTTGCAGCATAGCCGGCAGGGCTTTGGTTCGGCGTTGGCGGATGCGGCGCCGTTTAGCAATGGGTTTGCCTGGGGTGTGGCCGGCCCACAGGGGATGACTCTGTTCAGTCCCGCTGTGCTGTTGGCGGTGCTCGCGGTTACCTGCAGCATGACGTATGTGATATCGCGCCTGGGACATGCTCCACGCCGGGCGGCGGTTCCGTGGCTCTGCGGGTATGCCCAGGAAGCGGAGTGTCATCGCTATGTGGCGCGTCAATTCTATGGTGAAATTAAACGCTATTTTCATTGGCTGGGTGGCGCTCCCACCCCGGCGGCCGCTTCCTCCGGTGCGGGCGGAAGTGCGCAGCCGGTGAAGGACGCCGCATGGAAGGATCGGTGACATGCTGGCTCGTGACCGGCTGGACCAACTGAAAGAGAAATTCGGAGCCGCCATTCAGCGGGCGGATCTGCCTGCCGACAACCGTCTGTTTGTCGTGGTGGAGCCATCGTCGGTCAAACAGGTATGCCGGTATCTGTTCCGCAATCTCGATGCGCGTTACGTGATCTCCATCGGCGCCGATGACCGGCCGTTTTCAGGGCAGTTTATGGTGGCGCATGATTTTGCCTTCGACCAGGACCACCTGCTGTTGAGCGTACTGACGTATCTGCCGGCCGAGGATCCGAAGATTGAGAGCATTTCCGATGCGGTTCCGGCGGCGAGCTGGGCGGAACGCGAGATGCGCGATCTGGTGGGGATTGAACCGGTGGGCCATCGCTATCTGAAGCGGCTGGTGCTGCCGGACGGATGGCCGGACGGTAATCATCCCCTTCGCAAAGACGTAGCCTGGAACGAGGTGCCCGCGGAGTACGACCCGGACCGCGAATTCCAGTTCGACGAGCCTCCCGAGGGCTGTATGGTGGTCCCGTTTGGCCCGTTCCATCCCACGTTGGACGAGCCTTCGCATTTTCGTCTTTATGTGGAAGGCGAAATGGTACGCGGCTGCGAATATCGCGGCTTTATGGTGCACCGCGGGATCGAAAAGCTGGCCGAATCGGTGATGAGCTATAACGATATTCCGATGCTGGCGGAGCGCATTTGCGGCATTTGCGGCTGCGTACACAACGTGACATACGCCCAGGCGGTGGAAGCCGCTGCCGCCCTCAAGGCGCCGCCGCGAGCCGAGTATATCCGCACCATCATGCTGGAACTCGAGCGTCTGCACAGTCATTTGCTTTGGGTGGGGCTGGCCTGCCACATCGTGGGCTTCGATACGATGTTTATGCAAAGCTTCCGCATCCGCGAGCCGATCATGTGGATTGCCGAGAAGATCAGCGGCAACCGCAAGACTTATGCGCTCTGCGTCATCGGCGGTGTGCGCTGGGATATTACTGCCGAGGTGAAGGCCGAATTACGGCAGGTACTGGACCGCCTGGAAGCCGAGTGGCGTCCGGTGGTTGCGGCGGTGAGCAAGGACAAGAATATCCAGAAGCGTACGCGCGGAGTCGGCATTGCGGATTCGACGCTGGTCAAAGAGGTCGGACTGGTTGGGCCGGTGGCGCGCGCTGCCGGAGTGGAGATCGATTGCCGGCGCGATCATCCTTATGCGGCATACGACCGCCTGGAGTTCGACGTAATTACCGAGCAGGGCGGCGACGTCTGGTCGCGGCTCCTGGTGCGCATGCGCGAGGTGTTCGAATCGATTCGCATCGTTCGCCAATGCCTGGACAAAATGGAAAGCGGACCGCTGCAGCTGACAATCCCAGATGAATTACCGGTCGGCCGCATCGGTCTCTCTTCGGTGGAGGCGCCGCGGGGAGAGAGTCACCATTTTGTGATTACCGGAGAAAATAACCGGCCGCGAAGATGGCGCGTGCGGGCGCCTACGTACCAGAACCTGCAGGCCGTCCCCAGGATGATCAAAGACCAGCAGATTGCGGACATGACGATTTCGCTGGGCAGCATTGATCCGTGTTTTTCGTGTACCGACCGTCTGGAGACGGTGGATCTGCGCTCGGGCACGACACGGGTGTGGTCGCAGGAAGAGTTGCTGAAGATGGCGCGAAGGAAGTAGACGGCCTCTGCTGCGGGAGCGTCATTGATGGGCCGGTATCGGGAAGGAATGCCTCCCCTGCGCCGCCCGGCGGCGCCCGAGGGCTGAGGAGCAGTGGGTGCAAGCGCGAGCCGGAAGTTGGGAACGGAAGAGCGAAAGTCAGGAACAGAAGAACAGGGAGGATGGATTGGCCGGCGGGTTGTGGACGGGGGCTCTCTCTTTCGGGGATGGGCTGCCGGCTGCTGACTGCCAGCTATCAATAATCATGGATCCGATTGTCATGCTGGGCGGTGCGGTTCTGAATGTGATCATGGTGCTGGCGGCTGCACCGTTGCTGCAGGGAATCCTGCGGAAGATCACGGCCCGTATCCAGTCGCGCCAGGGGCCACCTGTGCTCCAACCCTATTTCGATCTCTTCAAGCTTTTGGGCAAGGAGGATATCGAGGCGGGAGAGAGCCCGCAGATGCAGCGCTTTTCCGCGATCCTTGCTTTGGGCGCAACGCTGGCGGTGGCGGCGATGGTTCCGATGGGGTTTACCGCGCCGCTTAACAATGCGGCAGATGCGTTGTTGCTGATTTACCTGCTGACACTGTGCAGCATATGCACTTTGCTGGCGGGATTGGCGGCCGGTTCCACCTATTCGCTGCTGGGCATCAGCCGCGAAATGATGACCATGATCACGCTGGAGCCACTACTGGCCGTCGCCTTGATGGTGGCCGCCATTCATGGCCACTCCTTCCGGCTCGACAGCGTGCTTGGCGGTTCCGTGTATTTGGGCGCACGAGTTCCGTGGTCCAGCCTGATCATGCTGGCGGTCATACTGCTTTCGTTCCAGGCCTTCGTACAGCGGGTTCCGTTTGACATTGCGGAGGCCGAAACCGAGCTGATGGAAGGTCCATTGATGGAGTATTCCGGGCCGAAACTGGCGCTGTTCCGGTATGCCCAGATGGCCAAACTGGTGATTTATAGCGGGCTGTTTGCCTCGCTGTTCCTGCCTTGGGGGACGGCGCTGCCGTTCCCGCTGGGTTGGCTGTTGTTCTGGGCGAAGGTGTTTGTGCTGGTACTGCTGGTGACGGTGGTGGCCGCCACGCATGCCCGTTATCGCATCGATCAGGCGATCCGGTACTTTGCCGGACTGCTGGTGGTGTCGCTGGTGGCTTTGGTGTTGGCGAGTTACGGATTTTGAGCGGTGGTTGGCGGGAAGTTGGTTGCGGCAACGATCCTGTGCCGCGGGCAAAGGCCAAGTGAGAGGACAGACATGTGCAGGGCAGGCATTTTGAGGGGCAGCATAATAACAGCCGGCTGTTTTTGGCCAACGGCCGACGGCCATAGACCAACGGCTTCGGTCTGCGAGGTTATGTCATGTCGGTAATGAGCAAGCTGGGAGAAGCGCTGGTCTGCCTGAAGGCGGGGCGCGTGACCCTGCCGTATCCGGTGCAAGCGCAGCCTGTGCCCGAAGGATTTCGCGGCCGGCCGATTTTCGATGCGGCCAAATGCATTGGTTGCGCAGGTTGCGCCAACAACTGCCCGGCGCGCGAAATCCTGGTGGTCGATCTCTGCCAGGAAGTCCGGATTCTCCAGTATCTAGGCCGCCGCTGCACTTATTGCGGGCGTTGTGCCGAAGTCTGCCCGGAAAAGGCCATTACCATGAGCCGGGAGTTCGAAACCGCGACCAATCAAATCAGCGATCTGCGGCAGCACCTGGAACTCTTTATGAGTACCTGCCAGCGCTGCGGCCGGTGCTTCAAGACGGCTTCGGTGCTGGACGAACTGAAGATGAAAGGCTACCGCTTCGACGATGTGCAGAATGAACGCTGGGTCTTCCGTGCGAGCGCCTTTCTGGACGGGGAAGCGGTGGTGGACGATATCGACATTGAGATTGAGTGAATGAGCGGATTTCAAATTTTGAAATTTCAAATTTGAAATTGAAAGGCGGGCGGTACGTAGGGATCGGGTTCAAATTGCAAATTACAAATTTGAAATTTGAAATCAGACACGGTTCCTGGAGGACCAGGTGATAGACGATATCGACATTGAGATTGAGTGAATGAGCGGATTTCAAATTTTGAAATTTCAAATTTGAAATTGAAAGGCGGGCGGTACGTAGGGATCGGGTTCAAATTGCAAATTACAAATTACAAATTTGAAATTTGAGATCAGACACGGTTCCTGGAGGACCAGAAGGTGCTAAAGAATTTGTGCCAAAAGATGTTCGGCCGGTCGTTGTGGGTATACCACGCGAACAGTGGCGGCTGTAATGGCTGCGACATTGAAGTGCTGAACGTGCTTACGCCGTACTATGACGTTGAGCGTTTCGGCATCAAGCTGGTGGGCTCGCCGCGGCATGCGGACGTAATGCTGTGCCAGGGGCCGGCCATGCGCTCCACGGCGAAGGCGCTGCGGCGCGCTTATGATGCCATGCCTGCGCCGAAACTGGTGTTTGCCATCGGCTCGTGTGCCTGTGGCGGCGGCGTCTGGTTCGATTCCTACTCGGTCCTGGGACCGGTGGAAAAAGCGGTTCCGGTGAATTACTACATTCCCGGCTGCCCACCGCGCCCGGAAGCAATCATCTACGGTGTTGCCGTCGCCCTGGGACTGGTAGACAAGAAGGTGGCTCCGGTTCAGTTCAAACAACTGAAAATGCCGGTGCCGCGCTACCATCCTGAGGATTTGCGGGGCGAAGGCGAAATGGTGGTTTACGAGAAGATAGAAAAAATTTAGAGATTTTTCACCACAGCGGGGACACAGGAAATCCTGCTCCGTGTCCTCTGTGGTGGAACTTAACAAGGATTTGACCGTGCACGAATTCCCGGAAGTCCAGGCCATGGTTCGCGAAGCCGCCGCGCGAGTGCCGGCCGGCGCCCGTATTAAGCGGATGCAAATCGTTGTCGGCGAAGCCTCCGGACATGATGCGCGGCATATCGAAGCGCATTTTGCCGAGGCCTCTCGCGGCACCAGCGCCGAAGGCGCGAAGCTGGAGTTCGTCTCCGAAAAACTTGCCGCCACCTGCTCCGCTTGCGGCATTCAATTCAACCCCGGAAGCTTGGCCCTCACCTGTGCCGAATGCGGGGGAACGGAACTGAAGATCACCGCGGGAAACAGCGTACGGTTGGCCGGGGTGGAGGCCGAATAGCCTGGCGGTGATTGACGGTCGGCGGTTCGCCGGACCGGCGTATCACGTTCCTTTTCCCAATTGCCTTCCACTCCCAGGTCCGGTGCATGCATAGAGCGTTGCCGCTACGGTGAC
>CAZUCM010000211.1:0-6079 GCA_964619235.1 uncultured Terriglobales bacterium | reverse complement strand
ATTTCGGCTTCGAGCGCGCGCCCATGGAGGCGATTCTCGGCGGCGACGTCACCGTCAACGCCGCCATCATCCGCGCCCTGCTTGCCGGAGACCGCTCCCCCCGCCGCGATATTGTCATCCTGAATTCCGCAGCCGCGCTGGTCGCGGCCGGCCGCGCCGATTCCATCCGCGACGCCATCCCACTTGCCGCTTACTCCCTCGACTCCGGCGCCGCCCAAGGCAAACTGGAACTGCTGGTGAGGTTCACGAGTTCGTAGCGTCCCGCGTCCTGATTTCGATCCGCGTTGATCAGCGTTACTCTGCGGCTGATTTCTTTCGGCTCACGCCCTATTTCTTTTTGGTTTCCGCCGGCATGGCGACGGCGCGGCGAACGGGGACCAGTGCGCCCGCACCGGGATTCGGTTCGGGGCTGGCGGCGCGGCGAATGACTTCCTGCTGTACGTAACGGAAAAACTGCTGCATCTGCTCCTGCATGATTTCCATCTGCTTGCGCATGGTATCCATGTTTTCGCGCATGCGCAAAATCATATCGATGCCGGAGATGTTGACGCCGTAATCGCGCGCCAATTCCAGAATAAACTCCAAACGCTTCAGATCATCGTCGGTGTAAAGCCGGGTATTGCCTTCCGTGCGGGACGGTTTCAGCAGCCCTTCCCGTTCGTACAGACGCAAGGTCTGCGGGTGGATTTCGTACATCTCGGCCACCGACGAGATCATGTATGCGCCTTTGCCGCGTTTCTTAGCCATTGCCGTAATCCAAGAATCCTTGCATCGCTGAATATCGAGTCTGCCCCGGACAGCAGTTCCCCTAACGACTCACTGCCAGCTACCAGCCACAAGCTACTACACCAGTTTCCACAGCTCCGCCCGCGGATCTTCCGGGTTGAGTTTCGCCAGTTTACGGAGGAGTTCCTTGGTCTCTTCGTCGTGCGGCATGGGCACGGCAACTTGCACTTCCACGATTTCATCGCCCCGCGCGCCATCTTTGACCGCGGAGGGGACGCCTTTTTCCCGCAAGCGCAGCTTCTGCCCCGACTGCGTGCCGGGCGGGATCTTGAGCAATGCCCGGCCGTCAATGGTGGGCACCTCGATTTTTGCGCCCAGAGCAGCTTCGCTGATGCTGATGGGCGCCAGAACGAAGATATCGTCGCCTTCCCGCTTGAACACCGGGTGCTCGGTGATGCGCACGACGATGTACAAATCGCCCGGCGCGCCGCCCGAGGGGCCGGCATTGCCCTTGCCGGGGATGCGAATCCGCTGGCCATCGCGCGTGCCCGCCTTGATCCGCACTTCCATCGGCTCGGTGCGCAGGAGAACCCCATCCCCGTGGCATTTCGGACAGACGTGCTGCGCGCGCCCGGTGCCATTGCAGCGCGAACAATGCACGTTGAAGCGCATGTTCCCGCCCACCTGCGAGACCTGTCCTTTGCCGCCACAGTCCGGGCAGAAACCGCTGGACTGTAAGACTCCGCGGCCGCGGCAGTTCTGGCAGGTATCCTGGCGTTGAATATTGAGACGCACTACCGCCCCGCGAATCGCGTCCCAAAAGCCGATTTGTGCCTGATATTCGAGGTCGGTACCAGGTTGCGGACGCTCACCGGCCGAAGCACCGGCACTGCGTCCCGCTCCGCTGAACAAACCGGAGAAGATATCGCGGAAGCCGCCGCCCGCACGCTTTCCGCCCGGCTGTGCCCCGGATTGCTCAAAGACGTCGCTGAAATCGAAGCCGCTGAAGTCCACCGGAACCCCGGGGCCGGGCGTTCCGCCATACGCACTCTCATATCCCGATTTGCCGCCGCCAGCGCGCGCATACGCATCCGCCGCCGCCTGATCGATGTTGTCCGAGTAATATCCAAGCTGGTCGTACACCTTGCGCTTTTTGGGATCGCTCAGAACATCGTTGGCTTCCGAAATCTGCTTGAACTTTTCTTCGGCGGATTTATCCCCCGGATTCACATCCGGATGATGTTTTCTGGCGAGCTTCCGGAAGGCCTTGCGGATCTCCTCCGCCGAAGCGCTCCGCTTCACGCCCAATAATTCGTAATAATCTTTCGTTGACGCCGCCATTCGGTGACCGTTCCACGTTTCCGATTTCCCGCTTCACGTTTGCAGCCCCTGACAGCAGACTGCAAACGTGAACGCGAGGACGGAAACGTCAATTCCCAGCTACTAACTTCTGACTGCTAACTACTTTTTATCATCCACATCGACGTACTCTGCGTCGATAACGCCGTCACCCTTTGGCTCCTGGCCGGCGGCGTTTCCGTCCGCACCCGGAGGAGGCGCGCCGGCGCCGGCCTGACCGGCATCGGCCGGCGGAGTGGCAGCTTTATACATGGCCTCGGCGAGTTTGTGCGAGGCTTTGGTCAGCTCTTCGCGGGCGCGTTCCATCTGCGCTTTCTCGTTGCCTTCCAGCGCTTTCTTCGCATCCGCTAACGCCGATTCAACGTCACCGCGTTCGCTGCCGCTGATCTTGTCGCCATGCTCGCGCAACATCTTGTCCACACTATAGACCAGCGTGTCCAGCTGATTGCGGGCTTCAATCTCCTCTTTCTTGGCCTTGTCCTCGGCGGAATGCGCCTCGGCTTCCTTCGCCATCTTCTCGACTTCGTCCTTCGACAGGCCGGAAGATGAGGTAATGGTGATCTTCTGGTCGCGATTCGTGGCGCGGTCCTTTGCGGTCACGTTCAGAATGCCGTTGGCATCGATGTCAAAGGTGACCTCGATCTGCGGCACGCCACGCGGAGCCGGCGGAATGCCATCCAGATGGAAACGTCCGAGCGTACGATTGTCGCGCGACAGCTGCCGTTCCCCTTGCAGAACGTGGACTTCCACCGAGGTCTGGCTGTCGGCCGCCGTCGAGAAAGTCTCGCTCTTGCGCGTGGGAATCGTCGTGTTCCGCGGAATCATGGCCGTCGCCACTCCACCCAAGGTCTCGATGGAAAGCGTCAGCGGCGTTACGTCCAGCAACAGCAGGTCCTTGACCTCTCCGCCCAGAACGCCGCCCTGAATCGCCGCGCCCACCGCCACCACTTCGTCCGGATTGACGCCCCGGTGCGGCTCGCGGTTGAAGACTTCCTTCACCAACTGCTGAATCCGCGGCATACGGATCTGGCCACCAACCAGCACCACTTCGTCTATCTTGTCGGGACCGATACCCGCATCCTTCAACGCCTGCTTGCACGGCCCCACCGAACGCTGGATGATGTCGTCCACCATCTGCTCCAATTTGCCGCGCGAAAGCCGCTTGACCAGGTGCTTCGGTCCAGCCGCGTCGGCGGTGATAAACGGAAGATTGATCTCCGTTTCCATGGTGGTGGAAAGCTCGATCTTGGCGCGTTCCGCCGCATCGCGCAAGCGCTGCAACGCCATTTCATTGCCTTTGGCGTGCAGGTCCAGCCCTTCGTCCTTCTTGAATTCGTCGATCAGCCAATCGACAATGCGCTGATCGATGTTGTCGCCGCCCAGATGCGTGTCGCCATTGGTGGACTTCACTTCGATAACCCCTTCGCCTACTTCCAGGATGGAAATATCGAAGGTGCCGCCTCCAAAGTCGTACACGGCGATGGTTTCGTCTTTCTTCTTGTCCAGACCATAGGCCAGCGCCGCCGCTGTGGGCTCGTTGATGATGCGCTTGACATCCAGACCGGCAATCTTGCCCGCGTCCTTCGTGGCCTGGCGTTGGGCGTCATTAAAATAGGCCGGCACCGTGATGACCGCATCGGTTACCTTTTCGCCCAGATAGTCTTCCGCGGCCTTCTTCAGTTTCATCAGGATGAAAGCCGCAATCTCGGGAGGCGTGTAGGTCTTGCCCATGATGTCAATGCCGACATGATCGCCGTCAGCCTTGACCTGGTAGGGCACCATTTTCATCTCTTCGTTGACTTCGTCGAACCGACGCCCCATGAACCGCTTGATCGAATACACGGTGTTTTCCGGATTGGTAATGGCCTGGCGTTTTGCCACCTGCCCCACCAACCGCTCCCCGTTCTTGGTGAATGCCACAACTGACGGGGTCGTCCGCCCGCCTTCTTCGTTCGCAATAACCTTGGGTTCCCCACCTTCCATTACCGCCACAACCGAGTTGGTTGTCCCCAAGTCAATACCAATAATCTTCCCCATGGAACCAGCCTCCTACATCTAAACTGTTGCCGATAAACGGCTTATAAACTTTCTCCACAATGCCAACAAGGCCATAATAGAACCTGAGTGCGTTGCTGTCAAGTTATTAGATGCGCACGACAGCACAAAGTTTTGGGCAAGAACATTCGTGGTGGTTGAGGAACGGCAAAGCAAGTTCCATAACCGCTGATTAACACTGATGAATACAGATTCAAAAACAATGCAGGAGTGTTGTCCTGAATTCGGTCCGCGTCTACCAGCGTCAATCTGCGCCTGATTTATTAGCTTCTCTCCGTTTGCGGCTTTGCCTACTGCAATTGGACCCGTCTGGCGACGTGATCTTTGATCCAGTGGGGATCCCACCATTCTTTGGGATCGATCTGGACGCCGTCCAGCTGCATAGCGAAATGAATGTGATCGCCTCCGGCCATCCCGGTCATGCCGCTGTTCCCCATAATTTGACCGCGCTTCACCATGTCGCCCACGTTCACGGCGATATGGCTCATGTGGCCGTAGATGGTCTGCAATCCATAGCCGTGGTCCAGCACAATGCAGTTGCCGTAAATGCCCAGCGGTGCTGCATAGACGACGCGTCCGTCATTCGATGCTTCCACGCCCACGTGCTGCGTCACCGCGAGATCGTAGCCCAGATGCACCTGCTGGTCGATCTTCTGTCCCTGATAGATGTAGTTGCGCACATCCGCGAAGCTGGCCTCCGCCTGGGAATGCGACTGCCGCAGGAAGGGCTGCGACCAGAGGAAGCGGGCTTCGGTCTTGAAGCGCAGGTCCGCCAGCGTCTGGTTATTGGAGCGCCGCATCTCCCGGTTGATTTTCAGGAAGCGAGTCACCAGATCGCCTGACCCGCTGGGATCGAGCTCATTGACGACTTTCCGCAGAAACTGGTCGTCCAGTTTCAGGTCGTGCACAGTGTATCGGGGTTGCTCTTTCTTCGGGAATTGCACCGACAACGGAGCGGTTGCTTCCAATCCGCCGCTATTGCGCGCGTAAGCCATCGGCACCGTATTGGGCGCCATGTTCCAGGCAAAGGCAAAGAGCGAAAAATAACCGGGCTTGCCGCCTGGCATCGGCCAGGCACGGAAGCTCTGATCGCCGACGCGCACTCCCGCCTCGGTCCATGCTCCCGAAAGCTCCAAGGTCGCCAGATCCGCCATGCCCAGATACAGATAATGCTGCTCGGAATCGACGGTCACACTGGGCGCCCGGGTAACAACCATCACATCCCGCTCCCAGCGCGCGGTCTTCCTGAGAAAATCGTTCGACGAAGCCTCCACGATCAGCCGGGCCTTGCCTTCCTGAAGCTGAGGCGTGTTTCCGGTGCCGGCGGAGAAGACGAACGTGCTGTCCGCAATATTCCGTTGCCAGAAAATGCGTCTTGCAGGCTGGGTGGTCTCCCAAGCGCTGTAGCGCACGCCATTCTGTTCAAGAAAGACGGAAAACTTGCGTACGCCATGGGGGTCGGCGACGTGAGCGGTAATGGCCGTGGCCTGGCCCAGCGTGTTCAAGGTGGGCGGCAGGTCCAGAACCGGCGTTGCCGAAAACGCAACCAGCAGCGCCACAGGCAACACAACAAGAAGAGCGAGAACAATCAGAAAAGTCTTCACGATTAATGCCAATGATAGCACCGGCGGTGGGCCGGCAAAGCTCCACCAGCGATGGAAAATCTCCATCGAATCTCCACCCTGATACCCTGCTCCAGTTCACCCGGCTTATGACTTACTTGCCGCTGCCGCTCAGCTTGATCGCCAGCACCGGGAAGGTGATTGCATCCGTTCCCGACTGGAAGAGATCGCCGTTGGCATCGGCTGCCGTGATGTTCAGGTAGATTGCCGGCGCTCCCGACGCCGGCGCCGCTCCGGCCGCCGCCGGCGTAAACGACACGCTGATGGTGCAACTCGACCCGCTCGCCAGCCCCGTGCAACCCGCCCCCGGCGCCGCC
>CAZUCM010000210.1:0-6082 GCA_964619235.1 uncultured Terriglobales bacterium | reverse complement strand
TAATTGAGCAAAGCGGCATTCCGTTCCGTTGGCGGAATCGAGAGCCATGCGGTGCACTCGGCCTCGCCCCACGCTTCGCTCCATTACCGGATTACTCAATCTCTAGATGTGCCGCTGGCCGGATTTGCGCCGGCACTCCTCGCAGATCCCGTAGATCTGGAACAAGTGGCGGGTAGTGGTGAAGCGATGCCGGCGTCCGATCTCCTGTTCCATCCGATCGACCTCCGGCGAGAAGAATTCCACCGAAGTGCCGCACTCGGTGCATACCATGTGATGGTGGCTGCGCCGGTTGTACTGATGTTCATAGCGGGAGACCCCATCCTGGAAGGCCACGGCGCTGGCCAGTCCGCAATCAGCCAGCAATTTAAGTGTGCGATACACCGTGGTAAACCCAATGCGGGGATCCCTTTTGCGGACCAAACGGTGCAGTTCGTCGGTGGAGAGATGATCGCTGGTCTCCAAAAATGTGCGCAATATGGTATCGCGCTGGCCGGAATGCTTCAGTCCGACCCGTTTCAGATGCCGGTGCAGGATCTCTTCCGCCTCTTTCACCATGTCGGGTGAAATGGAGGTCTCGTCAATGCGCTTCTGCAACATGGCTGGGATAGGCCGCTTTCGCGGCGTGACTTAAGATACCAAGGATTCGGCAGTTTCGGAAGCGCGGAACTCTTCGGCCCCCGGCTCCCGCCCATCGCAAAGCATTTATGTTGCCGCGCTGAACCGGCACAAGCATTTCTGGCCGCCGGCCGAAGGCCGGTAGCCGGCGACCGCTTATTGCGGTTGATCGATCGCCTTTACATCCACCAGAGTGCCCACAATGTTGATGGCGCCGATCGTTTTGGATACCGCGCTGGTGGTTGTGTCGTAGATGAGCAACTTCCCGCCTTCCACTACGTATACGACGTTGGTATTGGCAATCGGCACCATGCCGGTGACATCACCGTTGGCGGCATCTATGACCGGCGCACTATTGGCCCCGGTGTCATAGATTGAAAGGCAGCCGGTAGGGCTGCTCGAAGTGGCAATGTCGGTGCAGCCGACAGCTCCGATAAAAAGTTTATTATTCGCGCCCAATACCATACGGGTGTGGTAACCGTCGCCGATCGGCTGGACAATCTTCGATGTTTTGCCGGTCAAATCGATGACACTTAATGCGCCGGCGCTGGCCCCGGTGCTGCCTGTCGTGGCGCCTCCGGGACTTCCCGCAACGTAAAGGCTGGTACCGTTGAGCATTCCTACGGTCGCCGCCGGCACGCTAACGCTGGGAAGGCTGAATTCCAGAGAACCGGTGGAGGAAGCCGACGGCAGCTTTGTCAAATCGAATGTCTGTACGCTGGCTTGTTTCCCGCCGCATTCCGGTCCGCAATTCAGGATATAGGCAGTGTTGCCGTCGGTGCTGAATACTCCGGAGACCGCCTGATCGAATCCGCACACGATAGCAGGCAAGTTGGGAACAACGTTGGAGCCGGTCAGGGCAACCTCGGAAATGTCGACCACCGTCAAGGCGGAGGTGCCATCGCTGCACGGAGCAACATAGTTGTCGCTGAATACCAGCAGCTTTGTAGCCTGGCTGTTCATCACGATGCGGCGGGCGTTGGGCACGGGTATGGCGCTGACGTTCACGCCATTCACGTTGACCGTAGCCACGACCGCGTTGACCAGGTCCAGCACCGCCACCCCACCCAACACCGATTGCGTCTCGCCGCCAATGGAAAGGCTGGGTATGGCGGCAAATCCCGTATTGGTGTCCTTGGCGATCAGACTCTCGGTAAAACCGGACAAGCTGACAAATGCCGCATCCGACTCGTTGGAATTCACCAGGATGCTCACGTCATTCGATCCACTGTCAAAAACCAGCGTGCGGTCGAGCAATGGCGAAACCGCCATCAGGCCCGGGGCGCTCCCGGCCGTAATAGTGCTGCCGGAAAGGAGGTTTTTGTTGGCATCGACGATCTGAATTGTGCCACCGGCAAAGGTTCCCGTGCTCAACGAATTCGACACCAGCACACGGTTTGTCAGACCGCTTGGAGCCGAGGTGGAACTGCCGCCGCAGGCCAATAACCCTGCCAGCATCGCCGCTATTGCCGCGCCCAAAATCGCATGCTTCAAGAACGTGACTCCATGGTTTTGTTTTTCTTCGCGAAGAGGCAAGTATAGCAAAACCGTCGTTGTCCCTCCTGGGGCTTCTCATTTTGCGCGCAGTCGTTTAAAGTTTTCATCAACCATGCCTTTAGCGGGCGGAAGGGCCGTGTTCAGATGCCAGAGAGTTTTCTATCCCGATTGTCTCGTGGTCCGGTTTTGTGTGACGGCGCCATGGGGACCCTGTTGTATGCCAAGGGGATCTTCATCAACCGTTGTTACGACGAGCTGAACCTGACCCAGCCGGACCTGATCCGGGAGATCCACCACGAGTATTTACAGGCAGGCGCCGAAATCGTCGAGACCAACACCTTTGGGGCCAATGCGTTTCGTCTCTCCCGGCATGGACTGGTCGACCGCCTCAAGGACATCAATATCGCCGGCGCGCGCTTGGCACGCGAGGCCTGCAAAGCCTTCGACGGCTACGTGGCCGGCTCTGTGGGTCCGTTAGGCGTCCGCATCGAGCCTCTGGGCAAAACCAGCTTCGAGGAAGCCCGCACGGCCTTTCGCCAGCAGATTGCGGCGCTGGTGGAAGGCGGCATCGATTTATTGATCCTGGAAACGTTTGGCTACCTCGAGGAGTTGCATCAGGCCATTCTGGCGGCGCGCGAGGTTAATCCGGCGCTTCCCGTCATTGCCCAGGTCACCATCGATGAAGAAGGCAATTGCCTGGACGGCTCCACGCCGGAGTGCTTCGGCGAAAAACTGGCCTCCTGGGGAGTGGATGCGCTGGGCTGCAATTGCAGCGTGGGACCGGTGGCGATGCTGGAAGTGATCGAACGCCTGGCAAAGGTCACCAAGGTTCCGCTTTCGGTGCAACCCAATGCCGGCATGCCGCGCAATGTCGAAGGCCGCAATATCTACTTGTGCTCTCCGGAATACATGGCGAATTACGCCCGCAGCTTCCTGGCCGCCGGCGCCAAGGTAGTGGGCGGCTGCTGCGGCACCACACCCGAACATATTCACGCCATGAAATCGGAGATGCGGGCCGGCGGAGCCCGTACCGGTTCTTTTCAGGTAGCGACAGAAGCCAAGCCTCAGGTGGAGGCACTTCCCACGGCGCCACTGGCGGAACGCACCCGCCTGGGTGCGCGCATCGCGCAGAACGAATTTGTAACCATGATCGAGATCGTGCCCCCGCGCGGTATCGACGTACGGAAGGAAATCGAGGGCGCCCGCTACCTGAAGTCGGTCGGAGTGGATGCGGCCAATATTCCGGATTCTCCGCGTGCTTCGGCCCGCATGAGCAACCAGGCGCTTTCCATCCTGATCCAGCAGCAGGTGGGCATTGAAACCGTGCTGCACTATACCTGCCGCGACCGCAACGTGCTCAGCATTCAATCGGACCTGCTCGGCGCCGCGGCCATCGGCATTCGCAATCTGATTTGCATCACCGGCGACCCGCCGCGCCTGGGCAACTACCCCGATGCCACCGCCGTCTTCGACGTGGATTCCATCGGCTTGGTCAATATCGCCCACAACCTGAATCGCGGACTCGACATTGGCGGCAACTCCCTGGGCACGGCGACGCAGTTCGTAATCGGTGTGGGCGCCAATCCCGGCGCCCCTAATATCGACGAGGAAATCCGCCGTTTCGAGTACAAAGTGGAGGCCGGCGCCGAATTCTGCGTAACCCAGCCGGTATTCGACCTCGACTTGCTCGATACCTTCCTCAAGCGCACCGCGCATTGCCACATTCCGATTGTCGCCGGCATTTGGCCGCTGACCAGCGCCCGCAATGCCGAATTCATGAAAAATGAGTTGCGGGTCGCCATTCCCGAAGAAATCATGCGCCGTATGGAACGGGTGGGCAGCGCCGATGCGGCACGCGCCGAGGGCATCGCCATTGCCCGCGAAATGCTGGCGGCCGTTCGATCCACCACGCAGGGAGTTCAGCTTAGCGCTCCCTTTGGACGGTATGCCTTGGCGGTGGATGTTCTTGAGGTTTTGAGCTCCGCGCGCGGTACCGCCAAGTAGGACTTTTGCGATGCCTGACATGCGTTGGCGGAGAGTTTATTTTCAGGTTACTTTAGGACATGTCCTCATTGGCACGAGAACATGTACTGAGGTTACTAAGTAATAATTTTTGCCGAAGATCGGCTTGGAACTGCACTACTATCGGAAATGAGGTCGTCCTTGCCTGGATTTGAAGAATGTCTCCAGCGCCTGGAGAAAATCGTTGGCGAACTTGAAACCGGGGATGTGCCCCTGGAAAAGGCGCTGAGCCTGTTCGAAGAAGGCATCCAGTTATCCAATTCCTGCAAAAAGGAACTGGAAGAAGCCGAAGGCAAGGTAGAGATCTTGCTCAAGCAAGATGGTAAGCTTCAGCCCGAGCCCTTCGAAGCTGAAGCCAAGCCTTAACCCATAAACCATTCGACTGGATTGCAGCCGGACAAGGGGCTCGTCATGGAAACCTCCTTCACCATTGTCCTCGCCGAAAACGATTCCAGCATAGCGCGTCTCTTGGCCGTGTCCTTAGGCACGCATTTTCGCTCCGTCAAGACCGTGCACACCGTAGACGAACTGATGTCGGCCATTCCACGAATGCGCGCCGACGCCATCGTCGTCGACTTGGAAACCGTCAGCCTGGCGGATGTCAGCCGCCTGCTGCAAGAGTTTCATTTGCCGGTGGTTTGCACCCACCGCATTCCCGATGATGAACTTTGGACTGCGGCTATGGACGCCGGCGCACTCGATGTTTGCGGCCGTCTCGACGTCGATGCCATCGTACGCGCCATCAGCTATGCCGGAGATGATTTCAACCGATCAACTGCCGCTTGAAGTTCCCTTCCAATCCCCATCAAAAGGCGTGCTGTTAGCACGCCTTTTGTTTTAGGTAGTTTCCCGCCAACCTTCCGCAAGATCGTTTGACGTTTCACGCCGGAAAACGCATCCTGAAGCTCTCGTGCGCTTTTCCATCGTGAAACGTCTAACGAGAAACGATCTGCCGGACCGGAGACGGCAGATAACTTTACGTTGTAAGATGCTGATGACATACTCTTTATAGATCGGAGTACCTGATGCAAGGCAACGAAAAAGTCATTAAACAACTGAACGCGGCTCTTAGCTCGGAACTTAGCGCAATCGTGCAATATATGACGCAGTCGGAGATGTGCAGCAATTGGGGTTACGCCCATCTGGGCGGATTGACCAAGGCGCGGGCGATCGAGGAAATGCGGCACGCCGAAGGGCTGATCGAGCGCATTATCTTCCTGGACGCCGCCCCGGCGATTGAAGTTGCCTTGACCCCAAAGATCGGCGCCACCGTACAACAGCAATTGGAAATCTCGCTAAAAGATGAGCAGGATGCCGTGCGCGAATATAACGATGCCATAAGGGTTTGCATCGAGTCGGGCGACGAAGGCTCGCGCGCCTTGTTCGAGCACATGATCCATGACGAAGAGCGACACGTTGACTTCCTGGAAGCGCAACTGCACTCCATCAAGGAAATGGGCATCGCCAATTATCTGTCTCAGCAGATGGCAGGCGGAAAATAAAACCGGCAGTTCGAATTGTTATACTTTTCCCTGATGCTCAAAGATACCTTGGAACAAGGGCGTGCGTTGGCCGACGGTGCGCTGGAGCGGCTGTTGCCTCCAGCGACACAACATCCGCTTTCCATTCACCAGGCCATGCGCCATAGCGTTTTTGCCGGCGGCAAGCGGCTGCGGCCGGTCCTGGCGATGGAGGCGGCGCGTATGATTTCCGGCGGCCTTCCTCCTGGAATCGACGAGCTGGGCGCGGCACTGGAAATGCTGCATACCTATTCGCTGATCCACGATGATTTGCCGGCGCTCGACAATGATGACTTGCGCCGGGGTCGGCCCACCTGCCACAAGGCCTTCGGCGAAGCCATTGCCATTCTGGCCGGCGATGCTCTGCAAACCTACGCCTACGAGGTACTAGCCAAGCTTCGCTGCCCGGCGGCGGCGAGCGTTGCCAT
>CAZUCM010000209.1:0-6124 GCA_964619235.1 uncultured Terriglobales bacterium | reverse complement strand
CCGCAGCGACTCTTCCGCCTGCTTGCGCCTTCCTTCTTCGCTTTCCCGGAGGGCGCGCTCGGCCACGATGCGGGTGGCGGTATGAAACCGCGAGTCCAATTCCCAGGGGGCAAACGGTTTTGCCAGAAAGTCGTCGGCGCCTGCCTCCAGAACGGCGGTAAGGTTTTCCTGGCCGGCATCGGCGGTGAGCAAAATCACGTAAGCGTGGTGCCGGCAGGCCTCCTGCCGCAGGCGCTGGCAAATCTCATTCCGGCTCATTCCGGGTATGCCGCAATCCACCACCGCCAGGCTGGGGGCGGCTTCGGAATTCAAGATTTCAAAGGCTTTATGTCCTTCGCGGGCGACAATGGTGTCATAACCCGTGGCCGACAGCAATCCCTGGGCGATACTCAGGCTTGTATCGTCGTCGGTGGCCACCAGCGCCTGGCCAGCCATTCCCGCGGTTATCCCCATTGGCACACTACAAGACACACCTGAATGATCGGCAGGATGGCCGGGAATGATTAGCCCCAGAATGAAACGCGGTGACGAAATCGGACAGGAATTTCGGGCAGAGCCGCAGAGAGAAGCGAATAAGAAATACCCTTTATACGGTAGGCCCAAAAATCAAAAAACCACCTGTGTTGCAACATTGTGGAAGGGCCGGTCAAATCCTGCTGATCAGACGGTTGCGCATGATGCCAGGTTGGCTGGTTATTGCCGGGAAGGCGGTTTCTCGGCCTGCCGCAGCCGGTGGAAGGGGTTGACTCCCGGATTGCCGGAAAGGTGTTGAGGCACGCTGGATCGCCCTTTCGTAGCCAAGGCTTGTTCCTGGGCCGGGGTGGGCGCGCAATCGGAGGTGGCAACTTTGTTACCAAATAGGCTAGAATCTCATCCAAATAGGTGTTCGACACTGTCCAGATCGACAGATGGACCAGTGGAGAGCAACGCAATGTGGGGAAATACACGAGTAGGTTGTGGCTAGGGAGGACGGCCCGGTAGGCCGGTTTTGGCGTGTGCGGGGAATCCTTTCGGAAGGTGCCCGGTTCACTCCACAAGTGCAATTCCTGGCAACTTGCCCGGCGGCGGTGAAATATCGTTTCCGGGACATGGTCGCGCAAGCGACGAGCCGTATATGCGTGTACTGAGTATGTGGGCCAGCACCAAAAGCGCCCGGTAATGCCGGGCAGCGGCTAACAAGGAGGAGCAAATACCATGCCCGAAAATACCCTGACCGTGGTGGACAACCGGACAGGCAAAACCTATACGCTTCCCATTCAGGACTCGACTGTTCGCGCAATGGATCTGCGCCAGATCAAGGTTGATGCCGAAGAGTTCGGGATGATGACGTATGATCCGGCGTTTACCAATACCGCTTCCTGCCAAAGCAAGATCACCTATATTGACGGTGACAAAGGCATACTGCGTTATCGCGGGTACGACATTGCCGAACTGGCGGAGAACTGCACCTATCTGCAGGTGGCCTATCTGCTTCTCCACGGCGAATTGCCAACGCCGGCCGAAGAGCGCGAGTGGATCCATGAGATCAACTTTCGCGTTCATATCCATGAGAACATCAAGAAGTTCATGGATGGTTTCCACTATGATGCCCATCCCATGGGCATTATGGTGAGTACGGTAGCGGCGCTATCCACCTTCTATCCGGATTCACGCAACGTCCGCGATGCGGAGGCGCGCAAGCTCTCCATGTACCGGTTGATCGGCAAAATGCCGATTATTGCCGCCTATGCGTATCGCCACCGCGCCGGTCTGCCCTACGTTTACCCGGATTCGGATCTGGGTTATACGGAAAACTTCATGAATATGCTGTGGAAGCGCAGCGAACTGAAGTATCTGGCCAACCCGGTGCTGGCGCGCGCCCTCGACGTGTTGTTTATCCTGCACGCCGATCACGAGCAGAATTGCTCGGCCAATGCCATGCGCTGTATCGGCAGTGCGGAAGCCGATCCGTTTCTGGCGACTGCCGGAGCCGCCTCTGCGCTTTCCGGCCCGCTGCACGGCGGCGCCAACGAGGAAGTGCTGGCCATGCTGGCGAAAATCGGCAGCAAGGACAACATCCCCGAATACATCAAGGGCGTCAAAGACGGCAAATACAAGTTGATGGGATTTGGCCACCGCGTCTACAAGAATTATGACCCGCGTGCGCGCATTATCAAGCGCATCGCCGAGGAGGTTTTCCAGGTCACCGGGCGCAATCCGAAGATTGACATGGCGATGGAACTGGAGCAGATCGCGCTGAACGACGAATACTTCATCAAGCGCAAACTCTATCCCAATGTCGATTTCTATTCGGGCATCATCTACCAGGCCCTGGGCTTTAAGCCGGAGATGTTTACCGTGCTGTTTGCCATCCCGCGTACGGCCGGTTGGCTGGCCCAGTGGCAGGAGCTGGTGACCGATCCGGAGCAGAAGATCTGCCGTCCGCGCCAGATTTATCACGGCGAAGGATTGAGACATTTGCCGAAATTGCGGGCGGCCAAGGCCGAATAGCCCAGTTTCTGGTTTCGAGTTTCCAGTTTCGAGCGTGCAAGGGCCCGGAGACGGCCATTGGACGCTTGAAAGGGGAAACTCGAAGCTGTTTTTGCAATTGCTCAACCGGTCTTACGTGGTACGCTTCTGCCCATGAGTCCGGTTACACATTTTTTTACCGGATGGGTGCTGGCCAACGCGGTGAATTTGGATCGGCGGGACCGGGCGGTGGTCACCGTGGCCGCCGTGATACCCGATCTAGATGGGTTAGGCATCCTTCCCGAGTTGCTCACCCGCCGTTCGGCGCACCCGTTGCTTTGGTTTTCGCAATATCACCACACCCTGCATACGCTTCTCTTTGCGGTGGTAGTGGCGGGCGTCAGTTATGGAGTGGCTCGCCGGCGCGGGCTAACGGCCATGTTGGCGTTTGGGGCCTTCCATGTCCATCTATTGGAGGATTTGGTTGGCTCACGCGGTCCGGACGGATACGAATGGCCGATTCCCTATTTGCGCCCCTTTACGGAACGGTGGACCTGGGCGTGGCATGGCCAGTGGGCACTGAATGCCTGGCCAAATCTGGTGTTCACCATGGCTTTGTTGCTGGCGACGCTCTGGCTGGCAAGAAAACGTGGGTTCTCGCCGCTGGACTTGTTTTCGCCACGGGCCGATCGTGCGGTGGTTGCGGCAATCCGGGGCGCCGGCAAGCCTGAGCCGCCGGCTTCTTCAGTTTATTGAAAAACAACCGTGCTGGAGTGGGGGACACACCTTGTACGGTTATAATGCTCAAATTGGAAGTTCCTCCCCAAACGAGGCGCAAATGATGAGTGCTAGTTCAAAGCCCATTTATAAAGATAAGATCCTGGTTGATCCCGCCCACGACGTCCTCCGTTCCGAACGCCAGCCTTTGGATGAAATTTTTCTCCCGAAAAGCGTCGCGGTAATCGGCGCGTCGGATCGGCCCGGCAGCGTCGGACGGAACGTTTTGTGGAATCTATTAAGCACTCCATTTGGCGGCACGGTCTATCCGGTGAATGCCAAGCGCGACAGCGTGCTGGGCGTACGCGGCTATCGCAGCGTTTCCGCCATTCCGGAGGCCGTCGATCTGGCGGTGATTACGACGCCGGCGGGCACGGTGCCCGAACTCATCCAGGAATGCGTTACCGCCGGCGTGCCGGCCGCGATCGTGATCTCCGCCGGTTTTAAAGAGCATGGGGAAGAAGGCAAGGAGTTGGAGCGGCAGATCAAGCAGATTATTACCGGCAAAATGCGCGTAATCGGCCCCAACTGTCTGGGGGTGATGAATCCGGTCACCGGCTTTAACGCCACTTTTGCGCAGACCATCGCCCGCGCCGGCAACATCGCGTTCATCAGCCAGAGCGGAGCGCTCTGCACCGCCGTCCTGGACTGGAGCCTGAAGGAAATGGTGGGGTTCAGCGGCTTCGTCTCCATCGGCTCGATGTTGGATGTGGATTGGGGCGACCTGATTACCTATTATGGCCGTGATTCCCGCACGCGCTCGATCGTGATTTATATGGAATCCGTGGGGGACGCGCGCTCGTTCCTTTCCGCCGCGAGGGAAGTTTCGCTGATAAAACCGATCATCGTAATTAAGGCCGGCCGTACCGCCGCCGCCGCCAAAGCCGCGGCTTCGCATACCGGTTCGTTGACCGGCAGCGACGAGGTGCTGGAAGCCGCTTTCCGGCGGTGCGGCGTACTGCGCGTGAACAGCATTGCAGACATCTTTTACATGTCGGAAGTCCTGGGCAAGCAGCCGCGCCCCAAAGGTCCGCGTCTCTGCATCCTGACCAATGCCGGCGGTCCGGGTGTTTTGGCCACCGACGCCTTGATTGGCGAAGGGGGCGAGTTGGCCGAGCTTTCGCCCGAGAGCATGAAGGCGTTCGATGAGTTTCTGCCGGCGGCCTGGAGCCACAACAATCCGGTGGATATTCTGGGCGATGCCGAACCGGAACGCTATTCGAAGTCGCTGGAGATCGCGGCCAAGGATACGAATATCGACGGCATGCTGGTCATTATGACGCCGCAAGGCATGACCGACCCCACGCGAATTGCCGAAAACCTGAAGCCCATGGCCGAATCGCTGGGCAAGCCGGTTCTGGCCAGCTGGATGGGCGGGCCGGTGGTTTCCGCCGGAGAAGAGATACTAAAGCGCGCCGGGATTCCGACGTTTTTATTTCCCGATGCGGCCGCGCGGGCGTTCAACTACATGTGGAAGTACGCCTACAACCTGAAGGGACTGTACGAAACGCCATCGTTGCCTTCGGGGCAGGCGCATGATGCCGATCGCGCCGCGGCGGCTGCCATCATTGAAGCCGTGCGCAAATCGGGCCGCACCATCCTGACCGAGTACGAATCGAAGAAGTTGCTGGAAGCCTATCGCATTCCAACGGTACGCACCGAAATCGCGCGCAGCGAAGAGGCTGCGGTAAAGCTGGCGGACGAAATCGGCTATCCGGTGGTACTGAAGATCTATTCGGAGACCATCACGCATAAGACCGATGTGGGCGGTGTGCAGCTGAATCTGCGCGATGCCCAGGCGGTACGCAATGCCTACCAGGGAATCGCCTCCGCAGTCGCCGAGAAAGTGGGCAAGGAACATTTCCTGGGCGTCACCGTGCAGCCGATGGCCAAACTCGATGGCTACGAAGTGATCATCGGCTCCAGCATCGATCCCCAGTTCGGCCCGGTTCTGTTGTTCGGTTCGGGCGGGCAACTGGTGGAGGTGTATAAGGATCGGGCTCTGGCGCTGCCTCCGCTGAATAGCACGCTGGCGCGCCGCATGATGGAAAATACAAAGATTTATAAGGCGCTCAAGGGCGTGCGCGGACGCAAGCCGGTGGACATGGAGTCCTTGCAGTCGCTTCTGGTGGCCTTCAGCCAGCTGGTGGTCGAGCAGCCCTGGATCAAGGAAATCGATATCAATCCGCTGCTGGCCTCCGGCGACCGCTTGCTGGCGCTCGATGCCCGGGTGGTCATATTCGAAAAGAATACGAAAGAAGAAGATCTGTCGAAGCCGGCCATTCGTCCCTATCCGACGGCGTATGTCAGCCAGATGACGACGAAGGAGGGCATGCAGCTCAACATCCGTCCCATCCGCCCGGAAGACGAGCCGCTCATGGTGAAATTTCACGAGCATCTTTCCGAGCGCAGCGTATTTTTGCGCTACTTCCAGCCTATGCAACTCAGCCAGCGCACCACCCATGAGCGGCTGACGCGCATCTGCTTCATCGACTATGACCGGGAACTGGCACTGGTGGCCGAGCGCACAGAGCCGGGGACGAATCAGTCCGAGATTCTGGCCGTGGCGCGGTTGAGCCGGATGCATGGCACCGATACCGCCGAGCTCACCTTCATCATCAAGGACGAGTTCCAGCATAAGGGCATAGGCGCCGAGCTGATGAACCGGGTGGTGGAGGTGGCACGGAAGGAAAAACTGGGCAAACTGGTCGCCAATATGTTGCACGAGAATCAGGAGATGCAGTCGCTGTGCCGCAAGCACGGCTTCGAGATCTCCACGGCCAACGAAAAGTATGTGCACGCGGAGATGAAGCTGTAGGAAATCGGTAACGAGTCACAATCAGTGGGTAATAAGCCAAAGCCAGCGGGACTGAAAGGGTCACATTTCTCCCCGACCGTG
>CAZUCM010000208.1:0-6151 GCA_964619235.1 uncultured Terriglobales bacterium | reverse complement strand
GGCCCGCAGAGCCTCGCCGTCGGATTCCCGCAGAAGCACTATTCCCAGCGTGGCATTGAAGGTTGAGGCGGTTATCTCCATCATCCTTTCCAATAAGGCTGCCAGATTGTTTGCCAGGAGTTCGGCGTCCAGCGCCGCCAGCAGCGCCGCCGATTCCTTTTGCTGGGTATCAAAATACGCGCCGGAAACGGTGATAAAAGCCTGGGAGGAGAGCATCTCCAGCGCGGCCCTGGCTTCCACCCGTTTTTCCCCGTCCAAATGCGCCAGATAAGGCTCGTAGATGTCGTGTTCCAAGGCCAGGGAACGGGCAACGTCGCGCGTATCGACTTGTAATTTGGCCAGCCGCGTGCCGTAGTAATGCAGATTCTCGAAATAGCCGTCAAAATCGCCGACAGCGAAGAATTGGCTGCCGGCGGCAATATTCAGCCGCTCCAGTGCCGTCAGCACGCGCTCGTCGCTGATTGCGAATTCGTCCTGTGCCCGATGGCGCCATGCCTGCGTGATATGCGGGAGATTGGGCTGCAGCACGAGCGCAATCTCGGCGAGCAGAGCACGAGACCGTGGCTTAATAGGCAACATTGCGGGCGCGACCTTTCCCTTTTTACCGGCTCCCACTGGACAGCATTCAGGTACAATCTAACCTTTATATGATGCAATCCTTGACTATATGATGCGTTTCTTCACTGCCGGGGAGTCCCATGGGGAAGCTTTAGTGGCGCTGGTGTCCGGCCTGCCGGCCGGCCTCCCTGTTGACCAGGAGCTTGTCGACCGCGAACTATGGCGGCGCCAGCAGGGATATGGGCGAGGAGGGCGCCAGAAGATCGAGCGCGACCGGGCTCATTTTATCTCCGGCGTGCATCATGGCAAGACGATCGGTTCACCGGTTTCCATCCTGCTGGCCAACCGGGATTGGCAGAACTGGCAGGAGTCGTTGCCGGTGGGGAGCGGCGATGCGGCGAAACATAAGCCGGTGACCTCCCCGCGTCCCGGCCACGCCGACCTGGCTGGCTCCTTGAAGTTTAATTTTCCGGAGGCCCGCTACGTGCTGGAACGTTCTTCGGCCCGCGAAACCGCCGCTCGCGTCGCCGCCGGAGCCGTGGCGAAGCTGCTGCTAAAGGCGCTGGGCATTGAAGTTGCAAGCCATGTGGTGGCCGTGGGCGCCGCACGGTTAGAGAAGGCGGTTACCTGGGAACAGATCTGGCGCCTGCAGGCGAGCGAGGAGATCCTGCTGAATTGCGCCGATGCTGAAACCGAGCAACGGATGAAGGCGGAGGTCGATGCGGTATTGCGTACCGGCGACTCCCTGGGAGGCGTGTTCGAGGTTGTGGTTCATAACGTGCCGCCCGGGGTGGGAACCATGGCCAACTGGGACGAGCGTCTGGATACCAGGCTGGCGGCGGCCGTGATGTCGGTGCAGGCGGTAAAGGCGGTGGAAATTGGCGATGGAGTTGCCGCCGCGTACCTGCCCGGATCCCAGGTGCATGACGAAATCGGCTGGCAGCCCGATGGCGCTGCGGCGGGGACAGCGGCAGAGCCTCCGCGGTTTACCGGATTTACGCGCAGCAGTAACCGCGCCGGCGGCGTTGAAGGCGGCATGTCGAACGGCCAGGACATTGTGATCCGTGGATATTTGAAGCCCATTGCCACGTTGCGGCGGCCGCTGGGGTCGGTGGATTTTGCCACGCGTCAGCCGGTGAAGGCCGCCTATGAGCGTTCCGATGTGTGCGTGGTGCCGGCGGCCGGCGTCGTTGGCGAAGCCATGGTAGCGCTGACGTTAGCCGGAGCGGTTCTGGAAAAGTTTGGCGGCGACAGCCTAATCGAGTTGCAACGCAACTTTGCCGGCTACGCGGAACAGTTGAAACAGTATTGAGGCGCGATGGTATACCCGATTGTTAAATTCGGAGATCCGGTTCTGGAGACCCCTACGCAACCCGTCACTGTCTTTGACGAGGATCTGCGAAAACTCGTAGAGGATATGTTCGTATCCATGTACGAGGCGCACGGCGTTGGCCTGGCGGCCAATCAGATCGGTCTCTCGAAACGCCTGGCGGTCATCGATGTCACCTTCAAAGAGGACCCAGGTCAGAAACTCGTACTGATTAACCCCACGATTGTCCGCGTGGAAGGCAAGGTCACGCAGGCGGAGGGCTGCCTCTCGCTTCCCGAGTTTCGCGAGAAGGTTACCCGTCCGGCACGCGTCACGGTTCGCGCCCAGGACCTCGACGGTAAGTGGTACGAAAAAACCGGAGAAGATCTGCTGGCCCGAGCCTTTTTGCACGAAACCGACCACCTCGAAGGCAAGCTCTATATCAATCACATCAGCGCGCTCAAACGCGATCTCATCAAGCGGAAGGTCCGAAAATTGATGAAAGAAGGCGAATGGTAGCTACCAGCTACTATGGAACTTGTCTTTTGCGGTACTCCCCAATTCGCCGTGCCGAGCCTGGCTGCGCTGGTGGAGGCTGCTGACTTTCATGTCCGGCTGGTGGTATGCCAGCCCGACCGGCCGGCGGGCCGGGGATTGACGGTGACTGCGCCGCCGGTGAAGCAATTTGCCTTGCAGCATGGTATTCCGGTGGCGCAGCCGGAACAGATCAAGAACAACGCGGAGTTTCGGGCGCAACTGGAGGGCATTCGCCCGCAGGCCATCGCCGTGGTTGCCTACGGCCGCATTCTGCCATCATGGATGCTGCAGCTGCCGCTGCTGGGCAATATCAATCTGCATGCTTCGTTGCTTCCCAAATATCGCGGTGCGGCTCCCATCCAGTGGGCCATTGCCCGGGGTGAGACCGTCACCGGCGTGACCACCATGCATATCGATGCCGGCCTGGATACGGGCGACATCCTGCTGGCGCGCGAGTTGCCCATTGCACCGGATGAGACGGCGGAGGCGTTGGCGCCACGCCTGGCCGTGTTCGGCGCACCGCTGCTGGCCGAAACCTTGCGCGGACTGAAAGCCGGCGTCCTTGCATCGCACCCGCAAGAACACGCCGCCGCCACTCTGGCGCCGCTGCTGAAAAAAGAAGATGGACGGATCGATTTCCAGCGCAACGCCCATGAAATCTGGAATCGTCTGCGCGGATTTACGCCCTGGCCCGGCGCTTATACCCGCTTCCGTGGAAAGAGCTTACATTTGTGGAACGCGCGTCCCGCCTCCGCCAATCCGGAGATGCTCTCCCCGGGACAAATGCACAGCAGCGGCGATCGCCTCTTTGTCGGTTGCGGCCAGGAAACCGCGCTGGAAGTTTTTGAAGTTCAGATGGAAGGCAAGAAACGTATGACGGCCCGTGATTTCGTGAATGGGTACAAGCCCAAGCCTGGGGATATTTGCTCTGTGGTCAATCATCGATGATCTCTCCCGCCCGGCAAGCCGCCTTCGAGATTCTGCTTCGCGTCGAAACGCAGCAGGCGTACGCCTCGGAATTGCTGCACTCCGACCGAACCGCTACGCTTTCGGCGGCGGACTGCGGTCTGTGCATGGAACTCGTCATGGGGGTTTTGCGCTGGCGTTCGCGGTTGGATAGCCAGATCGCGCAGTTTTCCTTTACCCCCTTCCGCAAACTGGATCTCGAAGTACTCACCGCGTTGCGCATCGGAGTATATCAGCTGGAATTTCTTCATCGCGTACCTGCGCGGGCGGCGATTAACGAGAGCGTCGATCTGGTGAAGCTGTCGCGCAAAACCTCGGCGGCGCCGTTGACCAACGCCGTGCTGCGAAAAATTCCCAAAACCAGCAACGAAGTGCGCGAGCAGCGCCGCCAGGGAAATCTGGTTCTTCCCAGCGTGAATGCCGCTGCGATTACCGGAGAGTCGCTGGCCTCGGGATTTGCCCATCCGCAGTGGCTGGTTGAGCGCTGGCTGCGGAATTACGGCGCCGAGCGGGCGGAAGCCATCTGCCGGCACGACCAATGTTTGCCCACGGCTGCGTTGCGCCTGCGGGAGGCCTCGGCGGAGGAGGAGTTGCGGAAGAGCGGCATCGAACTGGCGCCCGGCGCGCTGCTGCGAGGCGCCCGGCGGGTGCTGGCCGGCGATCCCTCCCACACCTTCGCCTGTCACGAAGGGCGGATCGCGATTCAGGATGAGGCCTCGCAACTGGTCGCAGCGCTGGTGGGGCAGGGAAGCCGCATTCTGGATTGTTGCGCCGCGCCGGGAGGCAAAACCTCCGCCATCGCCGATCGCAATCCGCAAAGTGAAATCATCGCCGCGGAGCTGCACCAGCACCGGGCTGAATTGATGTGCCGGCTGGTGAACGCCGCCAACGTAACCATCATCGTTGCCGACGCGCGCGAGCTGCCGGTGAGAGGCGGATTCGATCGCGTGCTGGTCGACGTGCCCTGCTCCGGCACCGGCACACTGGCGCGCAATCCCGAAATCAAGTGGCGGCTGAAAGCGGAAGAGCTGAACGAATTGCAGGCATCGCAGTCGGCGATCCTGAGCGCGGCACTGCGACACTTGGCCCCCGGCGGGCGTTTGATTTATTCCAGTTGTTCGCTGGAACCGGAAGAGAACGAGGCCGTCCTCGAGCTGGTGCTGACGCAGGCGAACGGAGCCATCCGCCGAATCCACTGCCGTGACGAACTCGACCGTTTGCAGAGGGAAGAGGCGCTGGCCTGGCCCGATGTCGAAAGCCTGCTCTCCGGCCCCTACCTGCGCACGATCCCCGGAGTGCATCCCTGCGACGGATTCTTCGCCGCAATGCTGGAAAAGGCTTGAGCAATAGGCTCTTCACTACAGAGGACACGGAGAACGCAGAGGAAACCTTTTGAGAACTTTTGGGAGTGTGTCCGCATGAGCCTCCGCCGTGGGAAGGCGGCTGGGATGGTTGCATACCCTGTTAACCAGTTGTCTGACTCCCTGGTTTTCCTCTGTGGCCTCTGTGTCCTCGGTGGTGAATAATGGATGCTTCGGTATCAACACCATGAATCGACTTGCCTGCTTTTTGCTGCTGGCCGCGGTGGTTTCGGCGCAGACCAAGCCGCACCGTGCCGCTGCCGCCCCGGCTAAGCCCGCGGTTGCCGCACAACCGTCCGGGTCTGCCTCATTCCCGAATGCCGCCCAGTTGGAGCAGGCAGCCGCCCGCTTTGTCCCCGTCCGCCTCACTGCCGACATCGGCGCGCTGTCTACGGGGGACCGCCAGGCGCTGCCCAAACTGCTTGCGGCCGCCCGCATCCTGAATGACGTCTTCATGGACCAGTATTGGAGCGGCGATCGCGCGCTCTACCAGCAGCTGAAGAAAGATACCAGCGAACTGGGGCGAGCCCGCCTGCGCTACTTTTGGATCAACAAGAGTCCCTGGGATGAACTGAAAGACAACCAGGCCTTTCTTCCCGGGGTGCCGCCGCGCAAACTTCCCGGCGCAAACTTCTATCCCCCGGATATGACCAGGGCCGAGTTTGAGAGCTGGGTGGCCAGGTTGTCTCCGAAGCAGAAGGAAGAGGCGACCGGATTCTTTACCGTGGTGAACCGCCGCGCTTCCGACCGCAAACTGATCGTAGTTCCGTATAGCGAAGCCTATGGGGCCGATCTGGCGCGTGCCGCGCAACTGTTGCGGGAAGCCGCCGCTCTCACCGATAACGACAGCTTGCGACGGTTTCTGAACAGCCGGGCCGAAGCGTTTCTCTCCAATGATTACTATGCCAGCGATCTGGCGTGGATGGATCTGGATGCGCCCCTGGACGTTACCATAGGGCCGTATGAAACCTACGACGATGAATGGTTCGGCTACAAAGCGGCGTTTGAAGCCTATATAAACCTGCGAGACCGGCGGGGAAGCGAAAAGCTGGCGGCGTTTACCGAACATCTTCAGGAAATCGAAGATCATCTGCCGGAAGCGCCCGAGTATCGCAGCCCCAGGTTGGGCGCGGCTGCGCCGATCCGTGTGGCGAACGAAATCCTGTGTAGCGGCGATGCCGCGCATGGCGTCCAGACCGCCGCTTACAACCTGCCGAACGACGATCGCGTGATCAAGGAAAAAGGTTCCAAGCGAGTCATGCTGAAGAACGTGCAGGAGGCCAAGTTTCGCAGCGTTCTGGTGCCGATCGCCACCCGCGTGCTAAGCCCGGCAGGGCAGCCCGATGTCAGCTTCGAGATGTTTTTCACGCATATGCTGGCGCACGAAGGTATCAACGGTGATCGTATCGATCTCGAGTTC
>CAZUCM010000207.1:0-6157 GCA_964619235.1 uncultured Terriglobales bacterium | reverse complement strand
AAGGCGAGCGAAGACTTGCCCGAGCCGCTCAGCCCGGTCACCACCGTCAGGGAGTTGCGCGGAACTTCGACGTCGATGTTCTTCAGGTTATGCTGGCGCGCCCCGCGCACCGTGATCCGGGTAATGGACATGGCCTGGGTACAAGGCCTTTCGTGCCGTCGACAGCCCCTACAGAACTGTTCGAAGATGGAAAAGCACAAGTTTGCTCCTGTATCTTAGGAGTCAACAGCAGGGCGAGTCAAACGCGGTATAGAATAAGGGCCAGAAAGACCAATTGCGGAGTTAGTTTTCCGTATCTGCATGGACCGGTGGCCGGTAATCCACCGCAGTGGAGAGTCCATTGAGCGGCTTGTTAGTGGGGTTAATCGTATTTTCCACGGTGTTGTTGGCATTGGCCTTTGGGGTTGGGCTTTCGTATACGGCGGCAAATGCCATATTCAGGGCCATGAGCCAAAAGTCGGAACAAGAGGCGGCGGCGCCACTCACGACCGCGGCTGAAGCCGGCAGCAGTCATTAACCGTAAGAACTCATAACAATTCATCAACGCGCGGCAGGTGCCGCGCGTTTTTCTTGATCCCTGGGACCGCGGGCTGCCGGCCCGCATACCGATGCGCTCCGAGCTGGACCTTCATGCAACCCTCTCCCTACCCCAGACCGGAACGCGCCCGCTGATTTGGGCTTAACAGGGGTTTTGTTTCCTGCATCTCTGCGGCCCTTGCCGAAGACTTTTCAAAGCCATTGACGTAAACGCCTTTGCGCGCCAAACTGCTTGCCATCAAGAATTCTTCGGAGGAGCTATGGGCTTACGTCCCCGTTGGGGCAAAGTCTGCTTGCGGCGGTCATGTGTAGCTTGTCTTCATCTTGTTCTTCTCATGGCCCTGCCTGCTTTTGCCGCGGAGGGTGTGAATTGGTCCCTGTACAACGAGCTCAAGGCATTCCAACTCACCGGCCAGAGCGTTTCCGTCAAAGACCTTGCCATGAAGCGAGAAGCGGTGGAGATGGAGTTTTCGGGGGAATTTTACCCTGCAAAGCTCATTACCGGCCAGATTTATGGCGCGGTCTTTATCGGTCATGGGCGGTTGCATGCGGTGCCCTGGAATGAGTTTGAAAAGCATAGCGTAAAGCGGTTTTTGAAGAGCGACAACGTAGACGCTACGTTCACCCAGGCGGTTCTGTTTTTTTCGGACTCGACAGCCGCGGTCTTCGGGAATGTTCCCGGGAAAGCTCTCGATCTGCAAAACGCGCAGGAACTGGCTGCAGATTGGCCGTCACAACTGTTACGCCAGACCGGTTTGAATGCCGGAGCCCGCATGCTGCAGGCAATGGCCAACAACGAAATGCCGGGCTTTTTCTTTGCGACTTTCAGCGGGGGCAATCGGAAGGAGTTCGGGCTGGTAATCGATCATCAAAGCCGCAGCCTGAATACTATCTTCTCGTTGGATGCCGGCGAGAAAGGAGCACTGTATCAGTACAAAGGCGTTCTGGACGGCAATGATATCTGGCTGGCGTTTTACGACGACGAGGACGTGAAACAGCGGAAGGCTCCTTACGCCGATGCCTTCGATCTGGTGCGCACGCCGAAGTATCAACTGGATGTAGATTTGCGGGACGCGCCGCACCGCCTCGGCGTTGATGCCGTGATGGAGTTGATTGCCATACACAACGGCGTGCGCGTGCTCAATCTGGCTCTAAACGAAGGGCTGGGCGAATACGACGATGAACGTGCAAAGATAGGCGCCCGTGTACTGGGCGTCGAACTGGAGGATGGCACGCCGGTTAAGTATATCCAGGATCTATGGGACAAGACGGTTTGGCTGCAACTGCCGCGAACCTTGAACGTCGGCGACCGCATTACGCTGAAAATAAAGTTGGAGTCGCAAAAATGCTTCTTTGGAAGCACTTTTTATTATCCTTTAGTCAGCACCTCCTGGTATCCACGCCACCGGGATGTTCAGCTGTCGCAATTTGACTTCACCTTTCACCACAAGCGGAACACGGTAGTCGTTTCCTCTGGGAAAGTGGTTGAAGCTGGAGCCAAGGAGGCGAATGGCCTCATTACGCGCTGGAGCGCCGAGCAGCCACTGGACAGTGCCACCTTTGCCGTGGGCCCGTTCGATCTCCATAAAGAAATCACCAAAATCGGCACGCGTGAAATACCGGTTGACTATTACTCGCCCTCGAAAGATTACTTTACTGTCAAAGATACGTTTATCCAGGCTGAATTACAGAACTCACTCCAGTTCTTTACGGCTATGTTTGGCGACTATCCATACGACCGGCTGGGGGCGGTCTATTTCCCGAGCGATTATGCGCAGGGCCTAGCTGCGCTATTGCTGCTGCCTTCAACGGGGAGTGACAGTTTGTGGGATTTTGCGCTTATTGCCCACGAAACCTCGCATCAGTGGTGGGGTCACAAAGTGCGCTGGCGGTCGTACCGGGATCAGTGGTTGAGCGAAGGGTTTGCGGAATATTCCGGAGTGCTTTACACGGGGACGCGCAAGAAACCACATGACGAAATCGAACTGATCAAGGAAATGCGCGCTAATCTCATGTTTCCTCCGGCCACGGACACAGGGCTCGGCGCCGGAAAACTGTATGAGATCGGGCCTTTGGTATACGGTTCCCGTCTTGAATCACGCCTTTCCCAGGGCGCTTACACAACCCTTATCTACGACAAGGGAGCGCTGGTTCTGCGGATGCTGCACTTTCTGCTGACTGACCCGAGCACCGGCAACGGCAATGAGTTTTTCGACATGATGAAAGAGTTTACGAATAAGTATCAGGGGAAGATGGCGAGTACCACGGACTTTATGCAGTTGGCCGAGGCTCATTTCGTCAACTCGGCGATCGGGAAGGGTTTTCAGATGAAAGATCTGAACTGGTTCATGCACCAATGGGTATACGGGACCGAGTTGCCCGACTACCGGCTGGAGTACCGCATTGATGCCAAGCCGGACGGAGGCAAGCTCCTGACCGGCACTCTGTTTCAAGATAACGTGCCGAATGAATGGTTTATGCCGCTACCCCTGGAAGTCCAACTGACTAACGGGAAGCGGGGAGTGGCGATCATTCATGCATATGGCCCCAGTACGCCTGTAAAACTCTCATTGCCTCCGGATGTGAAGAAAGTGGCGCTTGATCCTGAGTTGTTCATTCTCTCAGGCAAGACATCCGCGGTGGAGATCAAATAGACACCGGCAAATACTGATTGGGTACGCGCCTGTGCCTACTACTGCTGCGGTTGTTGCTGCTGTTTTTGCTGCTGGATCTGCCGCCGCATATTGTTGTTGAACTGATCAATACTCTGTGGCTGGTTCGGATCGTAGGAGTTGGCTGGATTCTGCCCAGGCGGAACTTGTGCCTGCGGCGGCTGGCCGGCGGGAGGCGCCGGTTGCGTCTCGTCGTTTGCCGGCGGCTGTTCGGACTCCGGCTGTTCGGCATTATCATCCGCCGCGGGCTGGTCCTCGGCGTCCATCTGTTGATCGTCCTGCGCCACTCCCGGCTCTCCGGGGATCGGACCTCCGCCGCCACCCTTCTTCATAAGGCCGAAATTTGCGCCCCGCGACAAGCCGCTGGCGACTCCGCCACCCGCCGAAGTGACGATCAGTTCCTGTATGCGGTCCGAATCGGTCGGTGAGCCGACGATGATGTAGTCCCAGGAGGTGCCTTCCAGAAGCGATGCGATTACATCCCGCGGCAATCCGGCAAGATGCGCGGCTACGCGATCGCTGCCCATCGACGCCGGTAAATCCATCTGCATGCCGGCTTGCTTCCGGATGGCCTCCAGAATGTCCTTCATCGTGGAATTCTCGGAGGTCACGCTCAACCGGCCACCCTGAAAACTGACCTGCGGCGCTTGCGCCGGCAGTTGTTCGGGGGACATGGGAGGAATCTCGACCGGTTCCGGCGGCGGGGCCTTCTTTTTCGCCTCCGCCACACGGGCCACTCCGGCTTTCGCCTTGGCGGCTTTGGACTTGGCGGGTTTATGATGAACCGCCTTATGGGCTTCCGGCGCCGGCGTGGTATCGGCCAGCGCTCCCATAGCGAACACTCCCAGAGATAACAAAAAAGCGAATTTGGCCGGCCAGCGCAACATAGGCGGAACTCCAAGAATTGTAGCACTATTGCAACCGGTTAGACGCCCGCTTTGGGCCGAATGTAAGCCGTCCAAGCGCGATTATTCAGGGATGAGGGTGCTTCCGCTTAGTGCTTCTCTCCAAACACTTCGGCGACAAAGGCTTCCAGGACCGCGCCGTGGGCCCAGGCGTCGGGCGGCAGGCCGGCTTTGAAGCAGGTCTGTTCCAGAAAGGTCAGCCGGTCCCAGCCATGCTCCACCGGAACTTGCGGCAGCAGCAGGCCCCTCCGCCCCTCCCGGCTCACCACCAGCCCGTGCCGGCCCACCTCGATCTGCTCGTGGCTGATGGGGAAGAGCGGGGAAAGCACGCTGATCTCCACCACCAGACGCGGAGCCTCCGCGCCGGTTACGGGATGGAAACGCGAATCGTGGAAGGCGGCGGCCAGGGCGGTTTCCGCCACCGTCCGGTACAGCGGATGCATCTGCGCGATGTAGCCCACGCAGCCCCGCAGTCCTCCGTCCAGATAAAGCGTGGTAAAGGCGCCGCGCGGCTGCGCCAGATGCTCCGTGGGCGGGGTCAGATCCATATCTCCCCCGGCCAGCGCGGTCTCGATCACCCGATGCGCCAGCGTCACCAGCTGCAAACGCTCATCTTCCGTGTACTCGTTGGTGTTGCCCGACGGCTTGGTCTCTGCCGTACTCATGGCGATTACTTTTCTTCCGGCGATTGCAGGGGTACCGGAGCCACCCCGAATTTCTTTGGCCGGCTCAGTATGGAAGCGCGCTTGCGGCGGCGCGAGGTGGCGGTGCGGTCGATCTTCATCCAGAAGGCGCCGAAATAATCGATGGCCGAAACCAGCGAAATGGCCACCATAAACCAGATTGCCATATGGGCGGTCAGGTGAATATCCAGCACAAACCGGCCCATATACCACTGATGCCATTGGTGATCCAGGATCGCCGCCACCACCGACACAATCTGCACCACCATCTTCAGCTTGCCCAGGTCGCTGGCGTCAATCGTGAAGCCTTCCGTGGCCGCAATGGTGCGTAACCCGCTCACCAGAAACTCGCGGGCGATCACCAGCACGGCGATCCAGGCCGGCACAATCACCGGATTGAACTGGACCAGGGTGATAAATGCCGCCGTCACCATCAGCTTGTCCGCCAACGGGTCCAGCAGCATGCCCAATGTGGTGATCTGGCCTCGTTTGCGCGCCAGATAGCCGTCAATGCCGTCGGTGATCGAGGCGGCGATGAACAGCCCGGAGGCCAGCAATTCGCGTTCCCCGTGCGTGCCGTTGAACAGATGGCTGGACAGAATCCAGATCAGCACCGGAACGCTGAAGATACGCGTAAGCGTAATGTAGTTGGGTAAATTCACGCGAACACACGTACAGCGCCTAAGCGAGTCGCAAGGAGCAACTCATTATCCCGCAGCGCCGGGCGATACGCAACGGTTACGCGCAGATTCTATGCGTAAATACCGCGCGTGGTGATGGCCGCCGCCACCCGGTCGATCGCCAGCATGTAGGCGGCGATTCGGTTGTTCACCTTATGCGTCTGCGCATAGCTCAGCACATCGGCAAACGAACTGCGCATGATGTGCTCCAGATGCTCGTTCACCACCGACTCCCGCCAGAAATATCCCTGGCGGTCCTGCACCCACTCGAAATAGCTGGTGGTTACGCCGCCGGCATTGGCCAGAATGTCCGGAATGACGAAAATGCCCTTGTCCATCAGGATGTCGTCGGCCGCGGAGGTGGTGGGCCCGTTGGCGCCTTCGGCGATGATCCGCGCCTTAATGCGGGCGGCGTTCTTGCTGGTGATTACGGTTTCGGTGGCCGCCGGCACCAGGATTTCGCATTCGCCGGTGAACAACTCGTCGCTGTTGGCGCGCTCCGCCCCCGGAAAGCCGTGAATCGTTTTGTTCTGGCGCTTGAATTCGCCAAGTGCGTCTATATCGATGCCCTGATCGTTGAACAGCCCGCCATCGTACTCGGCAATGCCGATGATCTTGTATCCGGCCTGGTACATCAGCCGGGCGGTGTTGGAGCCCATATTGCCGAAGCCCTGCACAAT
>CAZUCM010000206.1:0-6197 GCA_964619235.1 uncultured Terriglobales bacterium | reverse complement strand
CCCAGCGTTCCCAGCCTGCCCACCCTGTACGTGCAAATCACGGACGCACTGCAAAAGGAGGACGGGACCCTGGCCGAGGTGGCCCGGATCATTTCGCAGGACATGGGAATGTGCGCCAAGATGCTGCAACTCGTCAATTCGGCGTTTTTCGGCCTGCCCTGCCGTGTATCCAATCCGGCGCAGGCTGTCTCGTTGCTGGGCCTGGACAACGTCAAGGCACTGGTACTGTCGATCGGGGTTTTCACCCAACTGGACCCCGGCCTGCTCTGTGACATGAGTTCGCTATGGGACCACAGCTTCAAGACCGCGATGTGCGCTAAAGCAATTTCTACCTGTCAGGGGGCGGACCCCAGGGCCGCCGACAGCGCTTTTACGGCCGGCCTGCTGCACGATATCGGCAAACTGGTGCTGGCCTGTTCCCTGCCCGAAAAGTACCAACAGGTGCTGATGCATCTGGAGAGCCGCGCGGGGGACTCGTCTTCCCTGGAACTGGAAATCTTCGGCTGTACTCACGGCCAGATCGGCGCCTATCTCATGGGCCTGTGGGGTCTTCCCGACATGATCGTGGAATCCGTAGGCTGGCATCATATACCGGCACAGATTAAGCCTGTCGTGTTCGGCCCACTGATTGCCGTCCATGCCGCCAATTTAATTCAGCATGGCCGGCCGGTGCCGGCGGAAAAAGATCCGGAAAGTCAGAAGGTACTGGAAGAACTGAATCTACTGCCGCAAATTCCCCTCTGGACGGAAGCGTGCAGAAAACTGGAGTCGATGTGAGTTCGAATCGTCAAACCATTCTCTTCGTAGATGACGAGCCCGCCGTATTGGAAGGCTTTCAACGGTTGCTGCACAACGAGTTCGAAATCGAGGTGGCCATGGGCGGACCGGCCGCGCTGCGCCGAATCGAAGCTGCCGGCCCCTATGCCGTCATCGTAGCCGATATGCGCATGCCCGACATGAACGGCATTGAACTGTTGGAGTTGGTCAAGGTTTCTACGCCGGACACCGTGCGCGTAATGCTGACCGGCACCGGCGACATGGATACCGCGATCAGCGCCGTCAACGAGGGCAGCATCTTCCGCTTCCTCACGAAACCAGCCGACAAGGAAACGTTATCCAAGGCGCTGGCCGCCAGCTTGGCGCAATACCGGCTGATCACCTCGGAAAAAGAGTTGCTGGAAAAGACCCTGAGCGGCACCATCAAGGTCCTGATGGAAGTGCTGAGCCTGGTGAATCCTGCCGCCTTCAGCCGCGCTACGCGCATCCTGTATTGCGTGCAATATATCGTAAAGAAACTGGGCTTGCCGACCTCGTGGAAATTCGAAGTTGCGGCCATGATGTCGCAGCTGGGATGTGTCACGGTCGATCCGGAAATTGTGGAAGCCGTGTATGCCGGTCAGAAGCTCGATCATGAAGAACAGACCAAGTTCGACGCCCACCCGGCCGTGGCGCGCGACCTGTTATCCAGCATTCCCCGGATGGAACCGATCGCCTGGATCATTGCCCAGCAATGTAAGCCCGCGCCCATCATTCCCGGCGTCAGCGATCCCGAAACCCTGGAAACCATTCGACTGGGCGTAAATATTCTGCGCGCCGCGCTGGAATTCGACCGTCAGGTCGCAGGCGGCACATCCACAAATACGGCAATCCATACCATGAACGAGAGCAAGAACTTCAATCCCGAGATCGTTCAAGCTCTCATCGGCATCGACCTCAAGTGCGATCGAGTAGAAGTCCGCACCTGCCGCCTGAAGGACCTTTCGCCCGGAATGATTCTGCATCAGGAAATCCGAACCGGCAGCGGAATGCTTCTGGTTGCCAAGGGGCAGGAGATCACCTATCCCTTGATCATGCGGCTGAAGAGTTTCCGGAACCAGCAGTCGCTGCCCGAGGAAATCCGCGTCGCAATCCCGCACGCCAGCAATACTTATGCGCTAGCGGGAAAGTAGACGTTACGCCGTCAGCTCTTTCACCGTCTGCCTGAGTCTCTCCGCGGATTGCGCAGGCACATTTACGAATTCGAAGCCGCAACGGAATCCTTGCCGGTGACGGAGGATGGCTTCCAGCCGAAAATCCTCGTCGCCGCCGCCCAGGCCGAAGTCGAGAGTTACGGTCTGACCCGCATTCAGGGGATCGGGGATCGACGCTCCCAGTCCGTGTTCGCTGAGGTCGTGCAGGCGTCCGAAGAGTTGCTTGATTTTGCCTTCGCTCTTCACGGTTACCGTCAGCAGCGCATCCACTGTCATGCGTGGCCCGCGGCGGCGCATAAACAGGGCCAACGGAGAAGGCTCGACCACCCTCAACGTGACAACCTGCTCCGGCGCCGGCTTCAGCCGATCGAGAATCCTCGAGATGTACCGGGGATTGAGCGCGGTGCCGCGTTTCATCAGTGGAAGCTTCTGCCCGGGCACGCTCAGGGAATCCATCAAGACCTCGCCGGGGGTGATATCGGCGATGGATTTCTCCACCACCATGGCGACATGTTCGAGGAGAGTTATGCGAATCGGGCCCGGCAAGGTAAAGCCGGAGGCTCCCAGCCGCTTTGACGTCGAGCACTGCGGAATCTCGTGCGTGCGCCGGGCGGTGGGCCACCCCGGAGTGACCGGCTGCAACCCGGCATTCTCCAGATCGGTTTTCCACGCTCCCTGGCACATGTTGCACACCTCTTCCAGGGCATCGCGCAGTTCGGCATCCGAGTGGGGCGCTTCCGACATCAGTGCGCGATACAATGCCACAGCCGCGCGGCGAGGCATCTCCATGGTCATGTCCAGCCACAAGTGTTCGTCTTCCAGCACGACGGCCGAATAGACCGTAAAGTCGGAAGGCTCCTCGGAGTCGTTCCCCGCATCTGGCGGCGCAACATACCGGATGCGCTTCAGAATACCGTCGAAACAGGCCTGCATTTTCGCTATGGGCGGGCGGTTTCCCACCTCCGGAAGCTGGATGGGGGGAGTTTCGGGAGGTTGCACGGTATTAGCCGGATTGGGCTCTTCAACCACCTTCGGCTCCGCCGGCTCCGGCTTTTCCGGAACCTCGGCGGGTTCCGTCACGGTTGCGGCATCAATCGCGTTAGGTTGGATGTTGTGGGTCCGTAATTGTTCCTGCAGTCCGGAAATCTGCTTACGAAATCCCGCTTCGCGCTTCAGGATTCTCTCGGCGGCTTTGAGCTGGGCAGCCAGCTCGGCTGCCGATACCGGCAGAACGATATGCCCATCGGCGCCGGCGTCCATCGCTTCCACCACTTCGCATTTTTCGGAATTGGGAGCCAACAGGACAACATACGTGTAATGCGGCAAACCTTGCGCACGCAGGTCCGTGGCAATTTCCAGCCCGGTCTTTCCCGGCAAGATCCCATTGACAATGGCAACGTCCGCGCCCGGACTTTTCCTGAGAAACTTCCAGGCGGCCACGCCATCCCGAACTCCTTCAACCTCATGTCCGAAGCTTTGCAGCATACGCTTCAAGCGCGTCAGAGTAATGAGGTCCTGTTCCGCAACCAACACACGCATGACAGATCTTTTTCCTTGCTACAAGAGCGGCTGGCACAACCGCCAAATGCCGGCATTTCTTCAGCCGCTACACGGAAAGCGCACCCCTGCTTAATCCTAACTCCAACATACAGGAGCTACTCTCGGCTCGGAAAGATAATACGCGTAGTCGGACTACCTGCAAAGTTCCTACCGTGGCACCTGTTATGGCAACGGGCAAATCCCCGGTCAAGCCCTTGGGCAGCAGCCTCGCTCGCCAGTCACCCCTGCTCAAATGCGGGCAAAAACGACCAGGCCGTTGGCAGGAATCACGATGGTTGCGGAAGCCTGCAGGCCATGAAGTGGCGGACCAGACGCACAAATGCCGCCCCCATTGCCCGCGGCAATCGGGTTTACCCAGTTGTCGTAAACATCGCTGTTGAAGATCTCCGCCCAACTGCCGGGGTAGGGAAAACCAACCCCGTAGTTATACCAGGTGGTCTCCGCCAGCGTGGCTACCACCACCACGTCCTGGCCGGTGCCTTCGAGCCAGCGGTGGTAGGCCAGCACGCGGTTTCCATCGCTGCAATGGAACGCATTCGCGTTGTCGCCGCGCAGGGCGGGCTGGTTCCAGCGCAGGCGAATCAGGTCCTGAGTGAATCGCAGATGATTCACCATCGCCGGATCGACTCCCGTGTTGAGACCATCCCACCAGATGAGATTGGAAGACTCGGGATCCCAGCTCCACTGCTTGTCTTCCAGAAACTCCTGTCCCATGAAAAGCTGGGGAATACCGGGCGCGGTAAGAAGAATACCCATCGCGAACCGGGAGCGGCTGCGCGCATACCAGGAGCGCCGGTTGGAAGAGTCGGCGAGATATGGAATACGCTGATCGGTGCCCACCTTCACGATGTCGTGATTCTCGACGCAGGGGACCGTCTGCCACCCATGGGCGAAGCCCTGCGGGTAGAGCGCGACGGCAATCGCTCCCATGTCGACCGCAGCCTGCTGGCCGGCGGATGCCGCCTGCACCGCCCCCCGAACCGCGCTGCGCAGGCCATCGTGCTGAAGCACGTCAAAACCCGCTCCTCCGCCGGCCACCGGGGTGACAATCGAGGCCGCCGGCTTGGGATAATTGCCGACCTCTCCGGGCCAGAATTCGGCATTTTGCAGGAGCCGGGGCTTGAGGAAGCGGAGCGTATTGGTGAGATCACAGCAGAAACTCCAGCCGGAATCGCAATTCATCGATATCAGATCGCTGATTTCGTCGTAACGAAAGCCGTCGACATGAAATTCATTGATGTAGTAGCTGGCATTATTGATGAGAAATTGCCGAACATCGTTATTCCATAAGGCGAACGAGAGTCCGCCCGTGCCGCGATCCTGATCGGTGAAATACAGGCTGTCGTTATTGTTGCCGGCGTTTACGGCTCGATCCCAGTAATAGAGGCACTCGTCATCGAGTTGGCCGTCAACGCTGAAGCCGCCTGCATGGTTGTATACCACGTCAAAAACGACGGCAATGCCGTAGACGTGGCACAGGTCAACCATCGCCTTCAGTTGTCCCGGTCCCGAAGCGATGTCCGTGAGATCGAGTGGAGGAAGATTCCGTGCCTGGAGCAGCCCATTGACGGTCCCCAGATACTGCGCCATAGCGCCGGCATCCGTCACCACATAGGGGAAATCCGGGGAAAAGCAATCGGCGCCGTTGTAACCCATCGACGGATCGCTTTCCACCTCATCGACCGGCAATGGCTGGAGTACGTTAATGCCCAAGGCCACAAGATAGGGAATCTTCCCGATGACGTCCAGGAACGTCGAAGCTACCCCGGGCTTCTGGATTGCGTAAGTTCCAAGGTGCGCCTGGTAGACGATCATATTGGTGAAATCGGGGGTAACAAAGCTGGTATCGTGCCAAGGATAGGCGGTGGCCGAGCGAAGGATGCAGCTGTCGTTGGGGAAAGGCGCGTCGGTGGCCAGCTCCCGCGCATAGGGATCACGCTTGTACCCACTCGAGCCTGCTCCCAGCACCAAGAAGTGATAGAGATCGCCTTCCTGGGCAGCTTCCACAAATCCAGTCCAATACCCGCTACCGTCATTCGCCATCAGCAAATTGTCAGTCTGTCCCACCTGAGAAACGCCCCCGAAAACGCCATTGATATACACGGCCCACGCCCGGGGAGCCCAAGCGCGAAAGGTAGCCCCACCTCCCGCAACCAACGTTGCCCCCATGGGGGTATTTGCCGAAATATTTGCCTGGGAAATCATGCCGATCCTCCTGAAAAACAACGCAGGAATGAACCAGAGAGTGGCTTAGGCCTGGAATCGAAAACCGGGGAAACCACCGTTACCCGAGACCATGCCGGCCAGTATTAATAAATTTTCCTGGGCCTCGCTGAAAAGATGCGGAAATCCTCTGGAATGGTTGTGCACGAGCGAGCCGGGTCACCCGCCGCTGCCCAAGTGGCGCCGTCGCTGGCGGACTCAAATCACGCCGCCCAAGCCGGCGCACCAAACACAGCGGCCACGAATCTGTGAGGATTCGTGGCCGCTGTTACGGTTCTTCCGGCGCCGTGAAACGCGCTTACTCTGCCGGCAGTTCTTCGGTTTCGGTTTCGCCTTCGTGCCGCAACAATTCCAGGGCGCGCTCGGCTTCTTCATAAGCAGCCGAAACCTCTTCCTGAATCTTGTCCGCGGCCTCTTCCATTTCCTGCGAGAGCCGGACATTGC
>CAZUCM010000205.1:0-6206 GCA_964619235.1 uncultured Terriglobales bacterium | reverse complement strand
CTCGCCCGGTTCGGCGAGGCGCGCGCCGCGAGCCATGGCCAACTCAACGATGTGACGCAGAACCACGGGCGATCCGTGGGCAGAGATTTCGACGATGTCGTCGGTGGTATAGGAGTGCGGCTTCTGGAAAAAGGTGATTACCACCTCGTCCACCCGCGAGGCTTCGGCGGCACTGCCGCCGGGTTCGATCAGTTCGGCAAAGCGTGCGCGGCCCGGCACAAAATCGGTAACGCAGAATTCGCGGCCGCCATGCAGCCGCAACATGGGAATGACAACGGCGCGTGCCTCCGGACCCGCGAGGCGGACGATGCCAATGCCGCCGCGCCCGGGCGGAGTGGCGATGGCGACGATGGTATCGTCAAGATGCATGGATGAGCAATTGGGCAATTGAGGGATGCAATTGCCGCGATTTCAAATTTGTAATTGATAATTTGTAATTGAAAACCCGGCGGCCGCAATGCGCGGCAAGGCCCAAAGCTCTCTGCACGACCAGCTTTTCAATTTGAAATTTCCAAATTGCAAATTACTCAGTTCCTACCTGCGTCTTCTGATAATAACGCCGCCGCTGGAGGTCTTCCGGGGACCGGCAGCGGGGGCGTTTTTCAGATGGACGACGACGCAGCGGTGGCTGGATTCGCCTTCGCTTTCGGTCTTGAGATCGGCTTCCTCGCGCAGGGCCAGATGGATGATGCGGCGCTCACGCGAGGTCATGGGATTGAACGCGTAGGGCTCGCCGGTTTTGCGCACCTTTTCGGCGGCGGCACGGGCGAGCATGCGCAATTCCTCAATGCGCATGGCGCGGTGGCCGAGGGCATCGAAGCTGACGCGGTCGTGCTCGTCGAGGCGAAGCCGCAGCATCTCCTGCGTAATCTGCTCCAGCGCGCGCAGCAACTCGGCGTTGCGCTCCAGCAGCATGGCCGCATCGGGACCGGAGAACTCCACCAGAATGGCGGGGCGTTCCCAGTCGCGTTCTTCCGGCAGCGGCGGATCCACGGTGATGCGGTAGCGCAGCCGCAGTTGCGCCTGAAAAAGGATCGTCTTCAGTAGGGCATCAATTCGTTTTGCCGCGTCGATTTTGTCCTGCATGGCCATGGTGCGTCACGCTCCCCCGATTAAGGTCGTCCCGATCCATCGAACATCTGCAACCCCGCAACCACCGTTCCCTCCGCGCGGAGACCGGCGCTACCGATGATTATGATCTCATGGCTTTTCTGCGGGCGCGCTTTTCGGCGATGCTTCGCATTTCCTGCCCCAGGGACGTCCGATTCAAAGCCTGCTGGGTCACCACCGCAATCACGGTTCCCACCAGCCAGTAAACCCCGAGCCCGGCCGCCACGGCCCAGGAGAAGATGCCCAGCATGACCGGCATCATCAGGTTCATCATTTTGGCCTGCGCCGGATCCATACCCGGGGTAGGAGTCATCTTCTGCATGCCCCAGGTGCTGGCGATGATCAATACCGGCAGAACGTGATAGGGATCCGGAGAACCCAGATCCTTGATCCACAGCCAGTGGGCATGCCGCAGCTCGATGGCGGCAGTCAGCATGGTGTAGAAAGCCCACAGGAACGGCATCTGGATCAGCATGGGCAGGCAGCCGCCGGCGGGATTGACGCCGTGTTCCTTGAACAGCGCGCCAATCTCGGCATTCATCTCCTGCTTGCGCGGGTCGCGCATAGGAATTTTTTCGTACTTCTTCTTGATGTCATTGATGAGCGGCTGCACCTTCTGCATCTTCAGCGCGCTCTTCATGCTGGTAATGCGCAAGGGCAAGAGGGCGGCATTGATGACGATGGTCAGCACCACGATGGACCAGCCCCAGTTCGGCGCCACATGCTGGTGCGTCCAGCGCAGGGCCAGAAACAAAGGCTTGCCTACCCAGCCGAAGAAACCGAAATCCACCAGGCCGCTCAGATTGGGGCCAACTCCCTGCCCCGCGGCCGGAGTCGATCGAATGTTATCGATGACGTCGACGGCCTTGGGACCGACAAACCAGCGGCCTTCGGTGGGGCCGTTCGCATTGCCCACGGCGGCGCCCAGCAGGGAAACCGGCACCGTCTCCTTCATGTCGTTTTTATCGAAGTTTTTCGAGATGACCGCGCTGGAGTTCAGGGTCACCAGGGTGGCATCATCCGGCTGGTCGGGGAGGAAGATGGCTCCAAAATACTGGTCGGCGACGCCGGCCCAGTTGAAGGGCCCGTGGATCGTGCCTCCGCCGCTGACCTTCTTGGCATCGATCCGGGTCGTCTTATCGCCAAACTGGTAACCGATGCGCGCCACAGTGTAAGAGGAGACGGTAACCTGGTCGCCGAATCCCGCCGGCCAGGCCGGGAAGGCCTGCATCCGCTGCCCGCGGCTGGTGACCTCGGACTCCACATGCACCAGATACGACTCGTCGAAACGGAAACTCTTATGCACCACGAGGTCGCCGTCGGAATACTCGAAGTTCAGCGTGGCCGGCGTCTTCAGCACTCCCGAAGCGCTGGAGACGTACAGCGCGGAATTCAGCCGCGAGCGCAGTCCCTCGTCGTAGGTCCACAGCGACATGGGGTAGCCATACTTCTCCACCGCGGGCTCGTAGGCAACCTGGCCGTCCTTTTGCACCGCGATTTGCGCATCGCTGCTGACCAGCTCCAGCGGCTGGCCTTTGTCGTCCGTATACTTCTTCAAGATCCAGGATTTAACCTGCGCGCCTTTGTTGCTGAAGGAGATGCGGTACAGATCGTTCTCGATGACGATTTCCGACTCGCTGGCAGCCTGCTTGGCGCCGGCAGGCGCCGTAACGGGAAGCGTGGCAGCGGGCGAAACGGCGCTGGCCGCCGGCGCCGGGGTGGTGGCGACGGGGAGCGGCTGGGGCTCCTGCTTCTTCATGTACTTCATCAAAAGCGGCTGGAAGACAATCAGGATAACGAACGTCAAGGCAAATACCAGGAGCAGCTGCCGCTCCATGCCTGGACCTTGGTTGGGACTTTGAAACTCGCTCATTCACTCAACCCTCAGCCGTATGCCCGATCGCAGGCTCCGGCTGCTTCTCTTATGAACTTGACTTGCAACGCATAAATTCGTGTTTGTGAATTCGGCCGGGACCTGGTGCATCACCTGGACAATCCGGAACGGGATCATAGCCGCTGCCCGCCAATGGATGGCAGCGCAGCAGCCGCCTGGCGGCCAGCCAGCCGCCCTGCAGGATTCCGTAGCGCTCCACCGCTTGCAGAGCGTATTCGGAGCAGGTAGGCAGATAGCGGCAGGCGCGCGGCAGCAGGGGAGAAATCGCCCGCTGATATGCACGCAAGATCATCCGCACGAGCCGTTCTGCAAAGCTGGCGCGCTTCATGGTTTACGAGCCTTCGGTTGCCGGTCCCGGGGCCTGGGTTCGCTGCTGCCGGCGCCCCCGTTGCCGATCTGGGAGAATGCCCGCTGAACTTCTTTCCGCAGCAGGATGAACTCCGCCGCCAGTGCGCTGCGCTTTGGGTTGATCACCACATCCACCGGCCCGGTTAAGGCAGACAGATGGTGGCGAACGGATTCCCGCAGACGGCGCTTGATTCGGTTGCGCAGGACGGCGCCGCCCAAAGCCCGGCTTACGGTAAATCCTACACGCGGACCGCCGTTGGCTTCACCCTCTCCACGGCGCCGGAAAAATACCGTCAGGTTAGCGGAGAAGATGCGCCGGCCCTCGCGATAGACCAACTCGAAACCGGCATGCTTCAGCAGCCGGGCGGCATGAGGAAAACGGAGCGAGCCTGATGTCCCGCTCTGTTCCTGCTCTCCGCCGTTCACGGCTGGCTCCTCTGGTTCTCGCGGTTGTGCCCGGCTCGCGCTTAGGCGCGATAGGACGGGCTGACCGAGACGCGTTTGCGGCCCTTGGCGCGCCGGCGTGAGAGAACTGCTTGCCCGCTCTTGGTCTTCATGCGAATTCGAAAGCCGTGCGTCTTCGAGCGGTGACGCCGGTTGGGTTGAAATGTGCGCTTAGGCATGGGAAAACTGGTAGCTCCTAACTCGGTTCAAAGTGCTATGGACAAACGAGAAGTATAAATGACCTGCCGCGCAGGGGCAATCGTTAAGATTGAGGCCGGGTGGGTGGCGGCCAATTTCGCTGGTTGCACCATATTCGCGGCAAAAGCGCGCATGAGGCAATTCAATAGCATTTCAACCGGGAAATAAAATTTTTTTATTCACTAATTTTTAGTGCACAAGATTTTCGCCGGTGAAATATTTTCGTGCTAGTATGCCTGACAGTCCACGCGCGATGCCGTTCGGTGAACGACTTCTGGAGCTACCGCCTAAGGGCTGACGGAAAGCTGGCGCGTGAAGCGTCGGTCGGATCAGACGTAACTATAATCGAATCGTGCGGTATTACGCGGGGCCACAAAACCCCGCGTCGGCTTTTTATTTCTAGATGACGGGGCATCCCCCCTTTTTTGGATCGTCTAATGTCAGTGACAAGCACTCTTTCGCCTCCCAATCCGTGGATTCGCATTCTGGAATCGCTGGAAAAAAAGATCAACCGGCACTCCTACGACACCTGGCTGAAGCCCACGCGCTACAGTCATTGCAACGAGCGCCGGCTGTTTGTGCGCGTGCCGACACCGGAATTCCAGCACATCGGCGAGCGTTACGGCGATCTGATCCAGGAGGCGATCGATCACCTGGGCATTGAAATTGAGGACGTGGAGTTCGTAGCCGCCGAGCCGGAAGCAGCCGCGCGGCCGGCCCGCCCTGCCGCGGGTGCGGTGCAGGTGATGTCGGTGCCAGTGGAAAAGCAGGGCCGCTTCGACTGGGATGGGGCGGCACAGCTGAATCCCAAGTACACGTTTGACGCGTTTGTGACCGGCAGCGGCAATCAGTTTGCCAGTGCGGCGGCAAAGGCGGTTTCCGAACGGCCATCGCAGGCCTACAATCCGCTGTTCCTGTACGGCGGCGTGGGTATGGGCAAGACTCACCTGATGCAGGGCATCGGCCATGAGATCAAGAAGCTGTTTCCCCATCTGGCCTTGCGCTACATCACCAGCGAAGCGTTCACCAACGAAATGATCAATTCGCTGCGTTACGACCGGATGACCAGTTTCCGCGATAAGTTTCGTTCGCTGGATGTGCTGCTGATCGACGACGTACAGTTTCTGGCGCAGAAAGAGCGCACCCAGGAAGAGTTTTTCCATACGTTCAACGCTCTGCACGAGGCCCAGAAGCAGATTGTGGTGGCCAGTGACCGGCCGCCGCGGGAGCTGGCGGAAATCGAGGACCGGCTGCGCAGCCGCTTTGAATGGGGCCTGATCGCGGACATCCAGCCGCCGGATCTGGAGACCAAAGTCGCCATCCTGATGAAGAAGGCCGACAACGACCGGGTGGTGCTGCCCACCGACGTTGCCCTCTATGTCGCTTCCAACATCCGCTCCAACGTGCGGGAGCTGGAAGGCGCACTGATCCGCCTGGTGGCCAAGGCGTCGCTGGACGGCGTCAACCCGGTGACGGTCGCCTATGCGCAGGAAGTGCTGAAGAACATGATCGAGGCGCAGGTGCGCAAGGTAACGATCGAATCCATTCAGAAGCTGGTGGCCGAGCAATTCGGTTTACGCGTGGTCGAAATCAAGTCGAAAAATAATTCCCGGGCCATCGTCTTTCCCCGGCAAATTGCCATGTACCTGGCTAAGCACTTAACGGATTCGTCATTACCGGAAATCGGACGGCAATTCGGCGGCAAACATCACACCACGGTACTTCACTCGATCGACAAAATCGACCAGCAGCGGAAGACGGATAAGGACCTGAACCGCCTGCTCAATAAAGTGACGGAACTTTTAAATTCATAGAAAATCCACAAGGCAGCGCATTCGTGACACCCTCTCCCAGTGTGCTCACGGTGCGCTTTTCCACTTTAGGTGAGAGTTTTCTCATCCATTGCTGTGGAAGGGCTGTGAAAGCTGTGTAAGATTGGGGCATAGCGCAAATGGCCCGGCGGGTTTTCCGGAGCCCTCCGCCAGGAACCTTGAGAATTCAACAAGGCCTCCCGGAGCGGTTTTCGGCATGGGCCGCGGTGTTGCCCGGGTTTTCCACATTTGCAAACTCTATACTGCTGCTGTTATTACGGTTCAGGTTTTGATATAAGGTTAGCGATAACAGGAAGTTGTCTTATAGGGCCCCCCGCAACAAGCGGCTGAATTTGCGGGGACTGGAGGGCGGTATGGAAATTACTGTCAGCAAGAGCGAG
>CAZUCM010000204.1:0-6252 GCA_964619235.1 uncultured Terriglobales bacterium | reverse complement strand
TGGAAGGTTACATTCTCGACTATGAGACGATCTACGAGAAGATCCGCGAGACTGTGGAATTGGGCGGCACCGGCGTACTGATGCAGGGGGGGCTCCATCCGGGGCTGAAGATCGACTGGTTTGAGGGATTGCTGCGCGGCATCAAGCAGCGCTTTCCGCAAGTATGGCTGCATTGCTTCTCGGCTTCGGAGATTCTGGCGATTGCCGAATACAGCGGGCTGGAACTGGAAGAAACGCTCAAGCGTCTGCGCGATGCCGGACTGGATTCCATCCCGGGCGGGGGCGCGGAGATTCTTGACGACGAAGTCCGCCGCAAGGTGGCCCGCTTGAAGTGTATGACCGAAGAGTGGCTGCAAGTGCATCGCCTGGCGCACCGCCTGGGCATGCGCACAACCGCGACCATGATGTTCGGCGTGGGCGAAAGTGATGAACACCGCATCAACCACTTCCAGCGCGTGCATGAGTTGCAGCAGGAGACCGGCGGCTTCACGGCCTTTATCCCCTGGACGTTTCAGCCGCACAATACCGCCCTGGGCGGACACGGTTGGGCCGAAGCCACCTCGGTGGAGTATTTGAAAACCCTGGCGATCGCCCGGCTGTACCTGGATAACATCGAGAATGTGCAGGCAAGCTGGGTGACGCAGGGTTTGAAGGTGTGCCAGATGGGGCTGCGTTTCGGCGGCAATGACGTGGGTTCGGTGATGATCGAGGAGAACGTGGTGCGCGCCGCCGGCACAACCAATTGCACCAGCGAAGAAGAGTTGCGGCGCCTGATCCGCGATGCCGGGTTCCGGCCGGCTCAGCGCGATACTTTGTATAGAACCATGTTCATTTCATGAACAGCTGACCCGTTGCGGTTTACGGTTTGCAGCCAGGCTGGGAACACTCTTGGCTGCAAACTGTAAGCTGTAAACCTGCTGGTTGCGGCGACGCTTCGGTTACAATCAGTTTTTACGAGGAGCCGGTCCTGACTATCTTTGCTATCTACGTGTGGGTGTTCGCGCTGGCGCAGCCGCGGGGACTGACCCACTATCTGAAGACGCACTTTCTGGACACCACGTTTAAGGATCTGTACCAGCCGAATGCGTTCGACATGGCGTTGCTGATCCCATACTTTATTGTGCTGATTCTGCTGGCTTCTTATGGTTTCCATCGTTATGTGCTGGTGTACAAGTACTATAAGAACCGAAAGAACCGGCGCATCGAACCGCTGCAGCGCTTCCGCGAAGAGGAACTTCCGACCGTCACGGTGCAACTGCCGATTTTCAACGAGCAATTCGTAGTGGACCGCCTGGTGGAATCCATCTGTAAGCTGGATTATCCCCGCGAAAAGCTGGAGATTCAGGTGCTGGACGATTCCACGGACGAGACCGTGGAGACCGCCCGCCAGGTGGTGGAACGTTATGCGGCTATGGGCCATCCGATTACCTATCACCATCGCAGCAATCGCCACGGATACAAAGCGGGCGCGTTGCAGGCGGGCATGGGGAGCTCCCGCGGGGAATTTATCGCGGTCTTTGACGCCGATTTCACCCCAACTTCCGATTGGTTGCGCAAGGTCATCCACCATTTCAAGGACCCGAAGATCGGGATGGTGCAGACGCGGTGGACGCACATCAACCGGAATTTTTCGTTTCTGACCGAAGTGGAAGCGATTCTGCTGGACGGGCACTTTGTGCTGGAGCATGGAGCGCGGTACCGCAGCGGGCTGTTCTTCAACTTCAACGGTACGGCGGGGATGTGGCGCCGGCAGACCATCGACGAGGCCGGGGGGTGGGAACACGACACGCTGACCGAAGATACCGATCTCAGTTATCGCGCGCAGATGAAGGGGTGGCAGTTCCTTTACGTGCAGGATATCGAGTGTCCGGCGGAGTTGCCGGTGGAGATGACCGCCTTCAAGACGCAGCAGGCGCGCTGGGCCAAGGGCCTGGTGCAGGTGGCGCTGAAGATCATGCCGCGGGTGATGAAATCCGATGTGCCCTGGAGGGTGAAGGTCGAGGCCTGGTATCACCTGACCGCCAATATCAGTTATCCCCTGATGATCATGCTGTCGGTGCTGCTGCTGCCGGCCATGGTGATCCGCTTCTACCAGGGATGGTTCCAGATGCTGTTGATCGATGTGCCGCTGTTTTTGGCGTCTACCTTCTCGATCTCCAGTTTTTATCTGGTCTCGCAAAAGGAGCTGTATCCGCACCGCTGGTACCGTACGTTTCTGTTTCTGCCGTTCCTGATGGCCCTGGGGATAGGTTTGACGATCACCAATTCGAGGGCCGTCATGGAAGCGCTGGTCGGCAAGAAGACGGCCTTTGCGCGCACGCCGAAGTATCGCGTGGTTTCGAAAAGCGACAAGCCCATTGCGCGCAAATACCGGAAACGGCTGGGGCTGGTTCCCTGGATTGAACTGGCGATTGGCACTTATTTCTTTTTTACGGTTCGCTACGCGGTGCTGAACGAGAATTATTTCACCGTGCCCTTCCTGGGCTTATTCGTTTTGGGCTATTGGTACACGGGATTGATGTCGTTGCTGCAAGGACGCTTCGAACGCCTGCCCTGGCAGGCGGAATCGCAGTCGGCCAAGCCATATCCGGCGGTGGGCTTTTAGTGGTTTTTTGCCAGTGCCAATTGGCGAACATTGAGAAATCGGGTAGTTCAGAACGGCGCCGGCTGGGTTCAATGACCCGATTACTGAATTACGCAATTCTCTGGGAAGGATTCCCATGCGAAAGCTCGTATCCTCAATTCTATTTTGCGCCGTCGCTATTTCAGCCTTGGCGCTGGATCGTCAGCCCAACCTGGACTACCGGGCGCGACGTGTGGCGCTGGCTCAAAAGGCCGGGGGAGACGCCATTCTCATGTTCGCCTCCACCGAATCCGAGGGGCCGAATGACCTGTACGGCTTCAAGCAGGACGTCAACTTCTTTTATCTCACCGGGTGGAGCGAACCGGGAGCGGCGCTGCTGATCATTCCCGCGATCCCGGGCCGGGAGGGGCAGCCGGAACGTCCCTATGCGGAGATTCTGTTCCTGCCGGCGCATAACCGGTTGCAGGAGAAGTGGACCGGCCCCAAACTAGGCCCGGAAGATCCACAAGCCCCGCGGATGACGGGGGTCGATCGGGTGGAAGTGCTGGATCGATTGCGCGACGAACTGGTGCGCATTTTGCCCTCTCCACGATCTACCGTGTATGCCGATCTTGCTCAGGCGGGAGAGAGCTCCCCTGCGACGGAAGCGCTGGCCTGGCTGGCGCGGGCGAATGCCTTTCCGTCCACTTCCTTTGTCGATATTAAGCCGCTGCTGGCGCAGTTGCGCACGGTGAAGGATGCGGGGGAAATCGGACTCATGCGGCATGCCGCGGATGCATCGGTAGCGGCGCACCTGGCGGCCTTGCGGGCCATTCATCCCGGCATTACGGAGCGGGAAATCTCCGCCCTGATGCAATATGAATTCGAAAAGCGCGGCTGCGAACGCCCGGCCTACGCTCCCATTGTGGGCGCGGGATTCAATGCGACGATATTGCATTATTCGGACGATTCCGGAGTCGTGCACGCGGGCGACCTGGTGCTGATGGATGTGGCCGGCGAGTATTCCATGTATGCCAGCGACATTACCCGTACGGCGCCCGCCGATGGGAAGTTTACGCCGCGTCAGCGAGAGCTGTACGACATTGTGCTGCACGCGCAGCAGGCGGCGATGGACGCCTTCCAGTCCGGCAAGTACGTCATCAACCCGCGGGCCCCGAATTCGCTTTATAAAATCGCTTACGACTACATCAATACCCACGGCAGCGATCTTCATGGGAAGCCTTTGGGGCCGTACTTTATCCATGGTCTGAGCCACTACATCGGTTTGGAAGTGCACGATGAGGGCGACACCAACGTGCTGCTCGACAAGGGCATGGTTTTCAGCGTGGAATCGGGAATCTATATACCGGAGGAGAACATCGGTATTCGCATTGAAGACGACGTGTGGGTTGATCCCACGGGTAAACTGGTTTTGCTTTCGACGGGCCTTCCCCGCACCGCGGACGAAGTGGAAAAAGCCATGAAGGGAATCGGGAAATCGGGAAATTGAAGAAACCATCCGGATTTGCGATTTGTGATCGGACCCAGGGGTGAGGCAGTCCCGAGCCACGACGGTCCCGGCGCCGGCTGCTTTTCAGTCACCAATCGCCAATCACAAATCTGAAAGCGGACTCGCTGAAAATCCGGCATTCGATTCCCGGGACTTAATCGTCCGAATACCCGATTAGGCGATTTCTCTGTCCGCATCGAATGGGGTATCCTAAGACGTCGTGTTTCGGATTCTGTACATGATCCTGGTGCTGTGCACGCTGGCCGTGATTGGGGCAGCGTTTATTTGTTACCGGCACATACGCGGACACCTTGGGACGGCCCGGCAGCGGACGGATCCGGCAAATGCCGGAGAGGAAGAGCAACCCGCACCGGCGACCGGCGAACCGGACGATACGCGAAATACCTTATCTGAACCGTGAGGCTATTTGGGCGAGGGAAACAAGTTTGCCGAAATTTGCCTCCATTGAGCTGGAAGACCCCGGAGAAGCGACGAATTGAAATCAGCCATGACTCGTGTCATTACCATTGCGCATAGTCCCGATTCCGACGATGCCTTCATGTTTTACGGGCTGGCCACCAACAAGGTGACGGTGCGCGGGCTGAAGTTTGTGCATACGCTTTGCGATATTCAAACCCTGAACCAGAGAGCGATGGAGGGGGATGGCCAGTACGACGTGACGGCGATCTCCATGCATGCCTATCCGTATCTGCAGGGGAAGTACGCGCTGCTGCCGACCGGCGGCAGCGTCGGCGACGGCTACGGCCCCATGATCGTGGCCCGGCGTTCCTATGATTTAACCCAGATCAAGAAGATTCGGATTGCCGTTCCCGGCACATTGACGACGGCGTATCTGGTGCTCAAATTGTTCGCCCCGGAAATTGAGACCGAGGTGGTGCCGTTCGACCAGATCATTCCGCAGGTGCTGGAAGGAAAGTTCGAAGCGGGATTGATCATTCACGAGGGCCAGCTGACGTTTTCCAAGTCCGGGCTGTTCCGGGTGCTGGATCTGGGGAAGTGGTGGCAGGAGACGCAAGGGTTACCGCTTCCGCTGGGGGGCAATGTGATCCGCCGCCAGCTGGGTACGGATTTGATCAACTCCGTGGCCGGCGCAATACATGACAGTATCCAGTACGCGCTGGACCACCGCGAAGAAGCTTTGGAATACGCCATGCAATTTGCCCGCGACCTGGAACCGCAGCTGGCGGATAAGTTCGTGGGGATGTATGTAAACGAACGAACGCTTGATTTTGGCGACGATGGCCGTAAGGCGGTCAGCCGATTGCTCGAAATGGGCCACCAGGCCGGCATTATCCCGCATGCGTCCACCGTCGATTTTGTAAAGGAAGAAAAGAAGTCCATCCGCGCCCGGGTAAAATCGACGTAGGGAACAAAAGGCAGAATATAGGAGTTAGAAGTAAGGCGGGTCGACTCGGCTTCTGACTCCTGACTTCCGACTTACTCTTTCGGCTATCGCACTTTTACCGGGAACGAGAATACTGGTGCGATCTCGGACGGAATATCCTTTTGTTTTTCCAGTAGTTCTTTCAGTTCCGCCGGCATGGCGCCGTATTTATTGAACCAGGCTTCGGCGCGGGCGCGATCGCCGGTGGCTTCCTGGTCGAGCAATTCCTTGGCCAGGCTGTCGATAGCGGGCTGCATTTTCTCGAAGTCCAGAGCATATCTCCCGGTTGCCGGGTCGCGCGTGATCACTCCGCGTTCCGCCAGATAATTGAATTCCATCATTTCGGCTTTGCCATGCGCCTCGGCGACGCCGAAGCGAACGGCACGAAACATGTCGGCGACGTAGGAGGCGTAATAAACGTCTCGTTTCGACTTCGGCAGATAACCGTGATCCATCAGCCAATCCAGGCCAAACACCCCGAGCACGTCGGCTTTGGCTTCTTCCAAACCACTGAAGACAGGGCCGATGGCTTCATTGATATCGAGCTGCTTGTCTCCGATGCGGGCCAGGTCGGGGCCGAGCCCGTGAGAAATCTCGTGCATCATGGTGTGGGCCAGATAGCCCTCTCCGCTCACCAGCGCCGCCTGATCAGGGCGCATGGCGCGCCGAGCCAGCGGCAGAATGATGTAATTCACGCGCGCATCCATGAAATTCTTGAAAAAGATCTTCTTGGAACCTTTTTCTTTATGGATGCGGGGATCGTTGGGAAGATTG
>CAZUCM010000203.1:0-6265 GCA_964619235.1 uncultured Terriglobales bacterium | reverse complement strand
TAGGGCGAGATAGACGTTGCCGCGCCGGGCAAAGTACCAGCCGTCCTTTTCGAGAAATTCCTCGAATTGGTCTTTCGGCAGCCAGGCGTGCGTAAAAAAGAGGCTGTTGTTCATGTACAGGCCGGAACCAGACGGGATCTTATAGATGGAGATAACTACATTTTTGACCTGAGCCGCCCGCGGCAGCGTGCCGGACCCGGCCCAGTAATTGGGCGTGGTCTTGCCATGGGGCGGGGCGGGATGCGTCGTGAAACAGACCGCGCCGGGTCCGAGCGTGGCCTGCCAGACGTGCTGCTGGTCGCCGCCGAATAAGTAAGAGAAGTCATGGTGGGAACGGCAGGAGCGGCGACGAAACGGCTTTCACAACTCAAAGGGTCGGCAGTAGCAGCCGCGTCGCTCATGACCGATACATCTTCGCCGGCGGGAATCACATTGCCCCGGCGAGGACCGATGGCGATCGCGGCGTTCTGGGCCTGAATATCGGCGGGAAGCAGGCCATCTACGGTCACGTTATCGAAAGTGACGCCCAGTTTGTGCCCGGCGTCCACGCCCTGCAGCGTGACGTAGCCGGGAGTCGTGCTGTGTACGTCCTGCAGCAGGATGTCGCGATATACCGGCAGTTTGTTTCCCGCAAAGGTGGTGTACATGGAATCGAGGACGATGGGATGGGCCACCTTGCGCATGCAAACGTTCTGAAAGGTCACATTCCGCACCAGTCCGCCGCGGCTGCGGTCGGATTTGATGCGGACTCCGTTATCCGTCCCGTCCAGGGTCAGATCGGTTACCAGCACGGCGCTGGCGCCGCCCGCGGTCCCGCTGCCGATGGACATGCCGTGCCCAAAATAGAAATGATTGTGCGCAACCGTAACATGCGACACTTCGCCCCGCTCGGTCGATGATTTCAGGCATACGTCGTCGTCGCCGGTCGAGATGTAGCTATCCCGGATGGTTACATTCGTGGACGAGGAGGGATCGATGCCATCGGTGTTGCGCGCCGTCTTGGGAGTGAAGATCTTCACGCCCCAGGCGGTAAATCCGTCGGTTTGATCGATGCCCACGTGCAGGTTCGGGGAATTCCGCAAGGTAATGCGGTAGAGAATGAAGCCGTTGGAATGGCGAACCACCAGCAGCCGGGAGACGTTTTGACTCTTGTCGTAAATCTTTGCCTGACGTGCCAGGTCCCACCAGCTCTGATCGGAGCCCAGGAGCTTGGCGCCGCCGCGGCCATCGATGGCGCCGTCGCCCATAATAGCGCTGCCGGGGGCATTATCCGCCAGGATCAGCGGCTTGCAGCCGTGCCCTTGTTCGTCCACGACGCCGCAACTGCCGGGGGTCAGGTCATAATCGCGGGGGTTGCGCGAGGCAAACAGCGCGGTATTGGCGTCGATTAGAAGCGTCACGCCGGTCTTCAGTTGGAGGGGAGCGGTGAGGAAGATATTGTGGCTGCCAGCGGCCTTCAGTTCCACGGCGCTGCCGGGCGCACAGTGATCAATGGCGCTCTGGATGCGGCCGGTATCCGGCTGCTTCTCGCCGGCTTCCGGCAATACGCCAGCCGGGGCCGACAGCCGGGCGGTCAAAACGGTGCAGGCGCTCGGGATTTTTGGTTCCGTGACCTTGCGCGTGTCCTGGGCGCATAACGAGGATGCCCCCAACAAAACTGCCGAATTCAGAAGCCACAAGCCAGTCCTTGTCCAGCGCACCGTACAGTCCCCCTGATGTGGAGTTATGGGCCTAAGATTATCACGGCGGCCGGCGCCTCCGAGCGCCACAGATAAGGCCGTAAAGCCAATCGATATATCATCCAGCAAAACCGCGTTGTCCGGTAAATTTTGCTTGTGAGTAGGCCTGACACCGGAGACAATGTTACCGAGGTGTGAATCGCCAGTATTCATCAGTTGCCAGGATTCCACTTAAGGGCGTTATCGATTTTGGAGGCAGCCGCGGCAGAGATGGCTGCATTTGTTACCCGGAATGCGGGCCGGCAGCCCGCGTGCCCAGGTTCGGACTTTTCGCTGATTCCCCATCGGGACGCCGGTGATCGCTGATCACGCGTGAGGCTGGGGGAAAGAAGAGGGATGGAGGCGGCAGAGGCACGGTCCTTCAGGGCAGTGCTTGAGGGAAATGCCGTACCCTTTTCATGAAGGAGCTTCAGGATGAGCATACAAGCGCAATCCGCAAATTCACCACAGCATGCCGGCAGCGCGCCGGCGATCGACAAAATGGTTTTTCGCAAGACCGATGCGCATACGGGCCGGTATATTTCGGTTACTCCGAGGAACAGCACCAACCAGCATTTGAGTTATGGACGCATACGGTTGGGCGCAGCGGATGCGCCGGTGGCGTTTGCCAATGGCGGCGAAGAAACCGGATTTCTGGTGTTGCAGGGCGAAGCCACCGTCAAAGCGGCCGGCAAGGAATTCCGGCTCAGCCAGTATGACGCTCTCTATATTCCCCGGGATTCGCAGATTGCGGTCAGCACCGGGAGTAAGGTCGATATTGCGGAGTTTTCCGCGCCGGTGGAGAACCATTATCCCTTGCAGTACGTGAATTACGCCGAAATGTGCAAGGACCCGGGATTGAAGTTTGACGCGGGACAAGGCACAGGCGCATCGCGCCATCTGCATATGTCGTGTGCCAAGAATGTGCAGGCCGGCCGGCTGGTTTTCGGGTGGACGTATTCGGATCCGGGAAACTGGACGAGCTGGCCGCCGCATGAGCACGCGCAGCTTCTGGAAGAGATGTACGTGTACTTCGATATGCCGGCGCCGGCCTTCGGCCTGCAGCTGGTGTACAACGATACCGAGTATCCCGAACTGGTGGTTCCCGTCCGCGAAGGCGACGCGGTGTTGATGCCCAGCGGATTTCATCCCAACGTTTCCATTCCCGGCAACAAGATTTGCTTTATCTGGGCGATGGCCGCGCATCGGGAACTCGAGGACCGCAAGTTCGGAGTGGTCAACGTACAACCCGGATTCAATCAAGGCGGCTCGGGATTGGAAAAGGGGCAGGCAAAGTAGCTAGTAGCCGGCGGCTGGTAGCTAGGAGCCTGGATCAACGGCAGCAATATGGGGGTTGACCCCTAACTACTAGCTACTGGAAGAGGAATTTGCCATGGGAAACGGTAGGAATGCAGCAGCCAAAGTGAGAGAGATTGAGGTTGAGAGTATGCCGGCAGGACCCACAAAAGTTGCGAAAGCCGTAGTACAGCACATCGGACGATACCGGTGGAGGATCTGTGCTCTCCTGTTCTGTGCAACGACTCTCAACTATATGGACCGGCAGGTGCTGGCGCTGCTGAAGCCTACGTTGATGTGTCCGGCCAATGGGATGCTGTCTCGCCTGATTCCGGGTTGCATGAATCCCAGCACCCACCTTCCCATGATCGGCATTGGGCTGACCGAACAGCAATTCGGTTTCATCATCGGAGTCTTTTCCGCCGCATACGCCCTGGGGCTGCTGTTGAACGGAAGTTTCATCGACCGGGTGGGCACCAAGATCGGGTATGCGGTCGCGATTTCGATTTGGACGGTGGCCGCGCTCAGCCATACGCTGGTGAGCTTCCCGCGGGTGGTTGCTCCGCTGCACTCGGTGGGCCCATGGCTTTCCATGGTGATCGGGGCCGTCCCCGGCATGGCGCATGTGCAGTGGGTCAACAATCTGGCGACGCTTTCGGCGGCGGTGGTTGGATTCATGATCGTGCGTTTCGTGCTGGGACTGGGCGAATCGGGCAACTTTCCGGCTGCGATCAAGACGGTGGCCGAATGGTTTCCGCAGAAAGAGCGCGCCCTCGCCACCGGGATTTTTAATTCCGGCAGCAATATCGGGGCTACCCTGGCGCCGTTTGCCATCGGGCTGATCCTTTATCACCTGGGATGGCGATATGCATTCATGGTTACCAGCGCTTTCAGCTTGATGTGGCTTGTGACCTGGCTGGTCATGTACCGCCGTCCGCAGCAGCACCCAAAGGTGTCGCCGGCGGAACTGAAGTACATCAACAGCGACCCGCCGGAACCGGAAGCCAGAGTGCCATGGGCGAAATTGCTTCCGCACCGGCAGACCATGGCTTTCCTGGTGGGTAAGTCTTTGACCGATCCCATCTGGTGGTTCTATCTGTATTGGCTGCCGGGCTTCCTGCAGAACCGCTTCGGACTCAACATTCTTAAGGCGGCGGTGCCACTGCTGATCATTTACAACTTTTCCGCTGTGGGCAGCATTTTCGGCGGCTGGCTGCCGGCCAAGTTTCTCAGTTGGGGTTGGAGCGTGAATAAGGCGCGGAAAACCTCGATGTTGATTTACGCCTGTGGCGTGGTGCCCATTATTGCGGCCAGCAAGATCGGCAGCGTGTGGGGCGCGGTGGCCCTCATCAGTCTGGCGGCGGCTTCGCACCAGGCCTGGTCAGCCAACATGTTTACCCTGGCTTCGGACATGTTCCCGCGGCGCACTGTCGCCTCTGTCGTAGGCATCGGGGCCTTCGGCGGTGCCATCGCCATGATGTTCTTCGGTCCCTTTATCGGCTGGATCCTCGACTTGACCAAGGGGAACTATTTCATGGTCTTCCTTATTGCAGGTTCGGCGTATTTGCTGGCCCTGCTCATGATCCACGGACTGGCGCCGAAGCTGAAACCGGCGAACGTAAGTTAGGAGCTCGAAGAAAGATGATTCTCGATGCGTTCAGTTTAAAAGGCAGGAATGCGCTGGTTACCGGATCGCAGCAGGGTCTTGGTGCGGGTATTGCCCTGGCCCTGGCCGAAGCCGGCGCGAATGTGGGTTGTCATGGGTTATTCCCCGACCCGCACGATATTTGCGACAAGATCAGCGCCCTGGGCGGAAAGACCTTTTATGTCGCGGGCGATGTTTCCGATGCCCAGGTGTGTACGGAATTGGTGGAGCGGACGGTTCGCGAGTTTGGCTCGATCGATATTCTGGTGAACAATGCCGGAACCATCAAGCGCGCGCCCGCGGCCGAGTTTCCCCAGGAGTACTGGGATCAGGTGATCGCGGTCAATCTCAGTTCCGTGTTCCGCATCTCCCAGCTCGCCGGCCGCCACATGTTGCAGCAAGGGCGGGGCAAGATCGTCAACATTGCATCTTTGCTGTCGTTCCAGGGCGGTGTTTTTGTGCCTTCCTACGCGGCGGCGAAGTCCGGCGTGGCGGCAATTACCAAGTCGCTGGCGAATGAATGGGCGTGCAAGGGCATTAACGTCAACGCCATCGCTCCCGGATACATGGCCACCGACAACACCGCCGCGCTGCGGGCGGATGCCGATCGCACCCGCCAGATTATGGAACGGATTCCCGCCGGCCGTTGGGGCGAACCGAGCGATCTTGGCGGCGCCGCGGTCTTTCTCAGCTCCTCCGCCAGCGACTATGTGAACGGCCACATCCTGCTGGTGGATGGCGGCTGGATGGCGAGGTAACGAGACCGCAAACATGTCACTCAAAGTAAGAGCGAAAGAAGAATGCCGGTGGGATCTGATCAGCCTGGGGGAAGTCATGCTGCGGCTGGATCCCGGCGACCGGCGCGTCTGGACCACACGCCAATTCGAAGTGAGCGAGGGCGGCGGCGAATACAACGTGGCTCGCGGCCTGAAGCGCTGCTTCGGCCTGAACACGGCGATCGTGACCGCCTTTGCCGACAATCCGGTGGGCAAATTGTTGCAGGACCTGATTTACCAGGGTGGCGTTGATCAGTCGCTGGTGCAGTGGGTGCCCTTCGACGGCATCGGACGCAGCGTGCGCAATGGCTTGAATTTCACCGAAAGAGGCTATGGGGTGCGTCCCGCGCTCGGCTGCTCCGACCGTGGACATACCGCCGCTTCGTTGATGAAGGCCGGGGATATCGATTGGGACCACGTGTTCGGAATACTCGGCGCCCGCTGGCTGCACACCGGCGGCATCTTCTGCGCCCTTTCGGCCAGCACCGCGGAGGTGGCGATGGAGGCCGTAAAGGCCGCCAAGAAGCATGGCGTGCTGGTTTCCTATGATCTGAACTATCGCGAATCGCTGTGGAAATCCATCGGCGGCAAGAAGAAAGCCCAGGAAGTGAACCGCGCCATCGCCCCGATGATCGACGTCATGATCGGCAATGAAGAGGACTTTTCGGCCGCCCTGGGATTTGAAGTGGAAGGCGTCGACGAGAATATCAAGGATTTTAAGGTGGAAGCCTTTAAGCGGATGATCGAGAAGGTGGTCAAGGAGTTTCCGTTCCAGTCCGTGGCTACCACCCTGCGCAAGGCGAAGACCGCCACCCGCAACGATTGGGGCG
>CAZUCM010000202.1:0-6343 GCA_964619235.1 uncultured Terriglobales bacterium | reverse complement strand
TGAAGTCCGTACACCAGCTTCCGGCGGAATACGAGGAATGGCTGGCGGCGGCGGCCATGCTTCACGAGGTCGGAGCGTTTATCAATCTCACCGGAAACCGGCGGCACAGCTATTACATCATCTCCCACTCGGAAATCTTCGGCTATACCGTGCATCAGCGAAATCTGATTGCCGCGATTGCTCGCTATGTGGGGAAGTCGCGCCCCGGGATTGAGAGCCGTCCGTTGCGGCCATTGACGCCCGCGGAAGGTCTGCTGGTGCAGAAGGCGGTCATTCTTTTGCGTCTGGCGCGGGCGTTGAATTTCAGCCGCAGGGCCGCGGTACAGGAGATCGCGGTGCACGTTCGCAGTGACCGGGTCATGCTGAAGATCACGCCCGGCCGGGGCGGCGCCGACCTGGAACTGTGGGCGCTTAAGAAGGAATGCCGCTACTTTCGCGAAGTCTTTGGCCGGGAACTGGTGGTTGCCGTTTCCTGAATCGTCCGCACCAGCTTGGGCGTGAGACACCAGTGCAAAACTCCCTGCCCGCGTCCCCCAATTTCCACGCAGGCAATTGCGCCCTTCTTCATTTCCGCGCCGGACTCGTTGGATCCCGCGCTCAAGACGAGGCTGAGGAATTGGCTGATGGTGGGATTATGGCCCACCACCATAATCGCCTTCTGGTCCATGTGCTGCCGCAAAAGCCCCTGGAATTCCCCGAAATTGGTTTCCAAAGCCATGGCTGGGCTGTACGTAATCTCTCCCTGATAGCCCATCTCTTTTGCGGTCAGCATTGCGGTTTGTGCCGCGCGTTGCAGCGGACTGGATATGATCTCATCCAATTCGACGCCCATGCCGGCCAGAGCTTGTCCGATCAGCGCGCACTGTTCGACGCCCTGTTTGTCCAGGGGACGTTTTGCGTCCGCCTTGGCATCCATGGTGCTCTGCCCGGCACTGGCGTGGCGAAGAAAGTAGACGATCACGTGGTTTCCTCCTCGGTGCTAAATACTTGCTACCTGTAACTTCTGTCAGGCAGAAATGGCAGGTGGGCGATTTGGCCCTCGAAGCGCTTCGCCCATCGTCCGGGAACAGCCGCGACGCACTTCGGGCAGCAACCCTCCGCCGTGATGCGGTATGCCCGGATGTAATATCCCCAACGTTCGATCAGGAGTTCTCCACATCCGGAGCAAAAGGTGTTTTCCAGATCGCCGACCTGGCCGGGAAGATTTCCGGCGTACACGAATCGCAGTCCCTCGCTTTTGCCGATTTCGGCTGCGCGTAGCAGCATTTCCGGTGTCGTATCCGGAGTTTCGGTCATTTTGTAATCGGCGTGAAAAGCCGTAACGTGCCAGGGGAGGTCGGGTGACACGCCGGCCAGAAAAGCCGCCATGCGCTGCAATTCCTCCGTGGAATCGTTAAATCCAGGAATCAGCAGGGTGACGATTTCCAGCCAGAAGTCCATTTCGTGCAGGCGGCGGATGGTGTCGAGAACCGGTTGCAGCCGTCCCCCCAGCTGGTGGTAATGACCTTGGTCGAAGCTTTTCAAGTCGACCTTGTAAAGATCCACCCATGGCCGGAGAAACTCGAGTACTTGCGGAGTCCCATTGCCGTTGGAGACAAAGCCGGTCAGCAAGCCGGCTGCCTTGGCGGCCTTAAAGATTTCTACCGCCCACTCCGCGGTGATCAGCGGTTCATTGTAGGTGCTCACCACGATCCTGGCGCCCAGTTCCACGGCTTCGCCAATCATCGCCTCGGGCACAATGCGCTGTGCGGAAGAGACGGCGCGCGGATCGCGCAGAGCCTGCGAGGTGACCCAATTCTGGCAGTAGCCGCAATGCAGATCGCAGCCGAGCATGCCGAAGCTATAGGCCAGCGCTCCAGGATAGGCATGGAAGAAGGGCTTTTTCTCGACCGGGTCGCATTGCACTCCGCCAACATAGCCCCAGGGAACAAACAGTTCGCCATTCTGGTTGTAGCGGACCTTGCAGACTCCCGCCTGGCCCTCCGGAATCGGGCATTGGTGCCCACAGGCATAACAGCGGAGGCGGTTGCCATCGAGGCGTTCGCATAGCTGCGGCGCCGCCACATGGACGTTTTGGTTCAGGACGTCCTTCAAAGTTGCCATAACCCAGCGCCTTCCGCTTGCCTTCTAATCATATTTTACGCCCCATGACTCGGGAGGATGCACAGAGCACGACCCTTGACGAAAGCACCAAGCCCAAGCCGGAACTGACCGAAAGTGCCTTAAGTTTCGCTTGTGGCTTGTAGCCCGCAGCTTCGTGCTGCTTCCGTAGTACCTGTCCTTCTGGTTACCTTTACGGAACCAAATAAGGATTTTTCTTGGATCGTGAGATTGGGGATGTGGTATATGTTGCGCATACGGTTCCCGTTTATTAATGGGGGTTTCCAGTGGCACCACTCACTATCGTGGTGCGGGCGGTTTCCGCATCGCGGCACCAGCTCATAACGCAGTTCAAACCTGTTTCTCCTATCCGTTCTTCGCGGTTTTCTGGGTTTTCTTCCGAGTCGGTTTGTCATTCTCAAGCGGTTCCTCATGAGGCACAGCTCCGAAGGCTGTTTTCATGGGAGGAGGAAGCTGAATGAACGTTCCGCGTACGCGTATTCTTCTGCTCGACAGCGATGAACGAAACCTGATCGAGCTTCAGGGCGAATTGGAAGATTGCGGATTCGACACAACCATAACCTGGGACGGCGCAGAAGCCCTGCAGTTGCTGAACGCCCGGCCCTTCGATGCGATGTTGATTGGGGACCATCCGCCGGAAGTTACGGCGAGTGAGATTCTGCGGGAAGTGCAGTGCCGGCGGATGAACGTCATCTGCGTGATCATGCAACGGAGAGAACAGCCGGTCAGCCCGGATTATTTCTCGTTGGGCGCCAGCGGGGTGATTGGAAGCTCGACCACAGCGGAAATGGCGCAAATGCTGCAAGAACTTATTCCCACGGGGATTGAGGAAGTTCGCGCCTGAGCGGGGAAGCGGGGCGGCATCCCGGTATCAAGGAATGGGCAAAGACGAGTGCCAGGGGCAAGGCTTAAGACGTTCCGCTTCACCTGAGAAGATTGAGCGGCCCAACCCGGCGATTCTCGAGGATTCATCCAGCGAGGGCCGCCGGGTTTGCTGCGTTTGACCGGTTTGCAGCATCCAATGGGCTGTAAATCTGCCGGCCGACGAGGCGGTTGCCCTTCGCGGGAGCGGCAGTTGGTCAAGGGGCGCGCTTGAAGACGGTTTTTGTCGTTGGGGCTGGACCGGCAGGTTTGTTTGCGGCGCAGAAGCTTGCGCTGGCAGGGCATCAGGTCATGGTGTTCAACCGGGACATCAAACCCGGAGGCCTGGTGGAATACGGAATTTATCCCATAAAAGACAAAATGAAGTTCGGCTTGCGCAAACAATTTGCCAAGGTGCTGGCATTGCCGAACGTCCACTACTTCGGGCACGTCAAAGTCGGGGCCGAATATGACGTGACGATCGCGGAATTACAGGCACTGCAGCCGTCCGCCATGATTGTTTCCAACGGCGCCCAGGGCTATAAGTTTCTCGGGCTTCCGGGCGAGGAGGCCAAAGGAGTCTATTCGGCCAAAGATTTTGTGTACTACTACAATCAACTGCCTCCCTATCCCGCCATGGACTATTCCACCGGAAAGCGCATTGCCATTGTTGGCATGGGCAATGTGGCGGTGGACGTCATGCGCTGGCTGCTGCGCGACAGTCCCACCCGCCAGACCGAGGAAGTGATTGTGGTGGCGCGGCGCGGTCCTCTGGAGGCCAAGTTCGATCGCAAGGAGATCGAACATGTGGATATGCATATTGTGCGGGAGGATTTTCTGCGGGAGCTGGAACGCGTACATGAACGTTGCGCGGCCTGCCACCAGGATATTTCACCGCGGATGCTGGCGGAAACCGTGTTTCCGTTTCTTCAGGACGCGGACCGGATTCCGTCGTCGCCAAAATTGTCGTTCCGCTTTCTCTCTTCTCCCAAGCAGATTGTCAGCGGCCCGGATGGCCGCATCCGGAAGCTGGTGGTTACCGAAAACGATTTGCTCCTGAATGAGCAGGGTGAAGTTTCCGCCAAAGCCACCAGCCGCACGGCGGAACTCGATGTCGATACCATGATCTTTGCCATTGGCGATAAGCACGACCCGAAACTCGGGTTGCCCATGGGACGAGATGGCTACGCGACTGCCGCCAATCCGGTAAATTCGGAAGAGCCGGTCTTTGAGGCCGGCGACCCGGCGAACTCCCGGCGCTTGCAGGGAATTTTCATCGTCGGTTGGGCCCGGCGGGCAAGCCAGGGACTGGTGGGCGTCGCCCGCCACGACGGCGAAGCCGGCGCCGCCAAGGTGATCGAGTTCCTGCAATCCGTGCCGGATGCGCCCGCGCCTACGGCAGAGCAGGTGCGCGCGAAACTTGTATCCAAGGGCATTCGTCCGGTGACCAAGGATGATTTGGAGTGGCTCAGCCGGGCCGAAGCTCGCGAGGCCGCGGCCAGGGGCCTGAACTACTTCAAGTATTCGGACGATGAGTCCATGCTTACGGCCATCGACGAGGAGCGCGAGAAAGCCGGCATCGGCTTGGCCCAGGCAGGTTGAACCAGTGAACCTTGTGGGGGTACGAAGCCGGAACAAATCAGTTGGCTGCAGCGTTCTCTTGGTAAAGCCGGTTAGCCGCCCATATCGCAAACGATTCATTAAGAAAAAACAATCTTCGGACAAATGCGTTGCATAGCGCCTCACTGCAATTACCAAAGTGCATTGAACCTCGGAAGAACTCTTTCGAGTTTTCGGTTTGTAGGGCAGACTGAGCCAGTACGGAAGCGCCGATTCCGGCTTCCGGCTAACAACCAGAGGAATAACGCCCGTGATCCGATCGATTCAGTTCGGAGGAGCCACCCGTATGCGACGAAGCCGATTTTCGATGCTCATGATGTCCTGTCTGGCTGCACTGCTGATGGCCGCGTTACCGGCGGCCGGACGGCAACTCCTGTCGGCGGGGCACGTTCCGCAGGAGGTGAGCTATTCTCAGGTGGTGTCCGCGCTGCCGGCCGAGACGCAGTTGAGCCTCGCCATAGGCTTGCCTCTGCGGAATCAGGACGAACTCGATTCTCTGCTGGAGCAGCTTTCCGATCCGTCGAGCCCGGAATATGGGCATTATCTGACGCCGGAACAATTCGCCGAGCGCTTCGGCCCGACTGAGCAGGACTATCAGTCGCTCATCAAGTTCGTTGAGGAAAAGGGCCTGGTTGTCACCGGGACCTCATCCAATCGCGTCGTGCTGGACGTCACCGGGGCCGTCCCGGCGATCGAGAATGCCTTCCAGGTCAAGATGATGAGCTATCAGCATCCGGTGCGCGGGCAGTATTATGCTCCGGACCGCGAGCCAACCATCGATCTGGATACGCCGGTGCTGCATATTGCCGGTCTGAATAACTTCCTTGTGCCCCAGCCAATGGCACTAAGAACGGCTCCGATGAGTGAAGTGAAGCCGTATGTGACCGGCAGCGGTCCCTATGGATACTTCATCGGCAAGGATTTTCGCGCCGCCTATGCACCGGGGGTCACCCTGACTGGAAGCGGCCAGGTGGTCGGGCTGCTCGAATTTGACGGCTTCTACGCGGGCGACGTAACCAAGAACGCGGCGGCAGCGGGTGTGACGCCGCCGGCGACACAGACAGTACTGCTTGACGGATTTAACGGAGCGCCGGGCGGCGGCAATATCGAGGTGATCCTGGATATTATGATGGCCGCCTACATGGCGCCGGGACTCACCAAGGTGATGGTCTACGAAGGCTACTATCCGGATGACGTCCTGAATCGGATGGCTACCGACAATGCGGCGGCGCAGCTCAGCTCCTCCTGGGGATTTCCCATCGACGCCACCACCGAACAGATCTACAAGCAGTTCATCGCCCAGAGACAGAACATGATGCAGGCCGCGGGAGATTCTGGCGCCTACTTCGGCGGGGTGATGACACCTTCGGACGATCCCAATCTCATCGTGGTCGGAGGAACCAGCCTGACCACCAATGGAGCGGGAGGAACCTGGCAATCGGAAAGTGCGTGGAATGACGGTGGCGGAGGCATCAGCACCACTTACGCAATCCCCAGTTATCAGCAGGGCATGAACATGGCGGCCAGCCGCGGCTCTACCACAAAGCGAAATATCCCCGACGTGGCTCTGACCGCGGATGTTCAGATGTACCTGATTTGCGATAACGGGTTAGCGACTCCGGTGGGCGGCACCAGCGCCGCGGCTCCGTTATGGGCGGGATTTATCGCGCTGGCCAATCAGCAGGCGGCCGCGAACGGCGGGCAGCGCCTGGCGTTCCTGAACCCGCTGTTTTACACCATC
>CAZUCM010000201.1:0-6349 GCA_964619235.1 uncultured Terriglobales bacterium | reverse complement strand
CAGTCCTCATGGGAGCGAAAGACCTGCTTTCTTCCGCCCTGCGCATTCTTTAGCCGAGTGAAATTGCAGGAAACACTCAATGAAACTGTCATCCTGAGCGCAGCGAAGGATGGCAATTTTTCAGGGATACTCGAATAAAAACCTTTATCGCCCATACAACTTCCGGTACATCGCAGCATTGCGCATAATGGCCTGAACGTACTCGCGGGTTTCGGTAAAGGGGATCGATTCCACGAATTCGTCCGTGCCGCGGTAGTTGCCTTCGGCCGACCATCCCTGAACCCGGTCGGAGCCGGCATTGTAAGCGGCCAAAGCGTACTCCAGACGGTTCCCGAACTGTGTCACCAGATCGTGAAAATAGCGGGCGCCCAGCCGCATATTGTAGGCAGGCACCACCAGTTGGTTGCTGGCGTACCGGCGGAGGCGTATTTCATGCGCCACCTGGCTGGCGGTCTGCGGCATCAGTTGCATCAGTCCCAGAGCGTCCGTACGGGAAACCGCACCGGGATTGAACTCGGATTCCTGCCGGATTAACGACGCCACCAGATATGGATCCAAACCATTCTGGCGAGCATACTTCGTCAGATCCGGCCAATAGGGGCGGGGAAACAACATCTCCCAGCAGGGACGCGGCAAGGCATCGATTTCGAGAGAATAATAGTTGGGAACGGCATGTTTCACCGTCTCGATCGCCCGGTGGTAGAAGCCGTCCTCCTGATAGTAGCGGGCTGCAACGAGGGTGGCCCAGCCGGCGTCATCCGGGGCGGCCGCACGCAACTCCCTGATCGCCAGATCGGTGAGACCGCCGTTATGCAACAGCATGCTCTTGTGATAGCGCACGTTATCGGCCGGCGGATCGCCGGCCAGCGCTGCAAGACTCGTATCCGCCTGTGCCAGTGGCAGGTTCTCCAGCAGCGGATCGGACTTCGCCTCGGCGGGAGGCAGCCCCAGCAGCCGGGCACGCGCCAGTTCAGCGTAATAATACTGGCGAAAGCGCTGCGTCAGTTTTGCGTACCAGGCTTTCGCCAATCCGAAATCGCCGTCCTCTTCCGCCAGCCGCCCCCGCCAATACAATGCGGCCGGGGTCTCGGGCGAGGTGGGATAGAGTTCAATATGTTCCTCGAATTCCCGCCTGGCTTCGTCTTTTCGTCCCTGCCGAAAGGTCAGCCAGGCCGCCTTCCAGTGTGCATAGGCGGCTTGCTTTCCCTGGGGGAACCGCTGCTGCAGTTCGCGATAACAATCGATGGCCTTGTCGTAATCTTTCCGCAGCAGATACATGTTTCCGCCCAGCAACAGAACCTGTTCAAAATTGCCGCTGGTGCTGCCGCTCTGCCGCAGCTGGTTCAACGCGTTCAGGAAGCCGTTGTCATCGTTGGCCGAACGCGCGATCTCGGCCAGCGTGCGCCAGCGCAGAGCGTTGACTTCGCCGGGAAACTCGGGAATCCCCTCCAGCATGGTGCGCGCCTCGCGATCGTTTCCACTTCGGTGCAGCGCAACCCCGAGCGCCACCTGAACCGAGCTCCGGTCGAAGGTAGCAGGATCGTCAAGCAGTTCGCGATAAGCGCGTGCCGCGTCTTCGGGGTGATGAGTCCGGGCCAGCAGGTCGGCGCGGCCCTTGCGTTCCTCATAGCTGGGCGGTGGCACCGCGGTTTCTGTGGCAACCTGGTCCAGCAGTGTGCGGGCATCGGCCGCCTCCGGGCTGGCAGGATAAAGATTGTAGACGCGCCGCAGAACCGCAGCCGCATCCGGCGCCCGATCGATTTTCAAATAGCAGCGAGCCAGGGCCAGTTCCACATCCGCGCGCTCCGGGGCCCGGTATTTTTCCAGCACCGCCACCGCTTCCTGCGGCCGGCCCACGGCCAATAGAGCCGAGCCATACATCAGCATCGTGTCGTGCAGGAACAGCGAATCGGGATAATCGGTCTCATAGTTGCTCAGCGTCGAAACCACAAGATCGTTCTGGCCGGTAGCCGCATACGACACCGCCAAATAGTGGTCCACATAATCCCGTAAATCGCCCGCGTGGGGCTGTGCCCGCTTGAGCGCAACGATGGCTTTCGCATACTCATGGTCCAGCACCCGGGCATAGCCGGCAGCCAGCCACGCCAGAGATCCCGCATCCGTCTGCGGATGCCGGAGGGCATAGTTTTGTACCCCGGCATAGGCGGCTGGCGAACGCGTCTCCAAAAGTTGTCGCGCCATGGGCCGCAGATTCACCGAAGCAACGAAAGCCCGGTTCAACCGCCGAACCCGGGGAGAGGTAACCTGGCGCGGTTTCTTCCTGCCTTTGGCGCGGGAACGCGCGCGGGCGTGCGAGGCGTGAACTTTCTTTGGCGGCACAGGCGCACTGGGAATGGTCTGCCCTATGACGGCGGAGCAGCCCATCCCGACGATCAGCGAAATCACAAGTCCTGGATGTTTCACTTGAGTGTCTATAACCAGTTTAACGCGGGAGGTTGTTGCCCAACAGGGCGGGATTTCCATCCGCAAGATTTCGGACCAGTTCCTGGACAAAATAATCGGCGCCAGCGACCGCGCTCTGGGCATAACGCCGGTCATAGGTGGCACGGCTCTTGTCAATATCGTCCCGCAACCGGTCATAAAGATCGTGGTTCAGCTTTCCCTCGGCAACCTTGGCCTGGTTATACAGCTTGATTTCATCCACCAGCAGTTTGGCGAAACGACGGGCTTTGCGGTGCAACTCGTCATCGCCGCCGTTGGCCGCCGCGCCGGACGAAGGCGCTGGGGAGGGAGCAATTTCTTCCTTGGGGGCGAAAGCAACGGGCGCTGGACTCGCCGCCGTCGCGGACGCCAGCGATGCCGCAGCGGATGCCGGAGCCGCGCTATCGCCGTTCGCCGGCCGTGGCGCGAGTTCCGGCATGGCCGAAGTTCCGGCCATAATCGTCTGCGCGCCGGCGCTCTGAACCGCCGCGGATTTGCGGATCGCCAACAGTTCCAGCCAGGTGGCCGTCGCCTGCACCAGAATCTCCAGCGCAGCCAAATCAGCGTGACCGTTCGGCTGCATGCCGGCGTCGGCATAAAGCAATCCGGAAACCTTTTCGCGGATCACAAGCGGCGCAACCACACAGGTTCCACTGGCCGGAGCGCCCATGCCACTGATGAAATGACTTGTGATTTCGCTGACCGGCCCCTCCGCCGGCGAATGCTGCTGTACGGCACGCGCCGCCAGACCTTGACTCAGATCCAGGGTGAGAAGTTTGATGGCCTCGTTATCGCGGAAGCCGCGGGACTGCCACCCTACGCCGGAATTGCCGCGTACCAGGAACAGCGCGACGCGTCCGCAAAACGAGGCAACGCCATCCAGCAAGGCGCGAAGGATATCGCTCTGTGCGGTTCTTCCCTGAACGGAGGCAATGGCGCTTTTCAGCTGAAGCAGGCTCGGACCGGCGGTAGAGCCCGATAAAAGCGGATGCAGCTCATCCATCACCCGCTGGACGATTTGCCGGCGTATGCCGGGAATGCCCGATGCCAAAGCGTCGGCCACGACTTTTTCTACCAGATCGCGAATTGTGGCATCATCGGCCATCGAATTGGATATCCCGCGGCTTGCAGACGAGTCCCGCGGACATCTTCCATATGGTACTCATATTCGAGCGAACCGCGGCAGACAGATCGCAAGCGTTTGATTATATGAAGCCACGCCGGTGTGTCAATCAGGGACCGATCCCAGATAGTTACTAGAGTATAACCGGCGGCAAGAAATGCGTGCCGGCCTTCCCGCCAGGTGTGATGGGAGTACTCGATTGAAGGCGATGAAATAAGCCGGGCCAGGGGTAAAGCGCCGGGCCGCTGCCCTTTTGATTCCCCGGCTGAAGATCAACAACCGGCGGCCGGATTTAGTACAATACGTTTTCCGAATCAATTGAGGACATCCCTCAGGCGTTAACCGGAAAATGTGAATCGGCGGGAAAATGGAGAACATCCAAAGCAAAGTAGGAGAACCGCTCAGCGAAGAGCTGACACTTGTACGGGCCGCGAAAGCCGGGGACGTTCAGGCTTTCGAGGAGTTGGTCAAGCGCTATGACCGAAACGTCTTTCGCATTGCGCAACACATCACTCAGAATCGCGAGGATGCAGAAGATGTCGTACAAGACGCGTTCCTGAAGGCTTACACCAATCTGGAGCAGTTTCAGGAGCAGAGCAAGTTTTATACCTGGCTGGTGCGGATTGCGGTGAACGAGGCGCTGATGAAGTTGCGGCGCCGCCGTCCGGAACGGACGGTATATCTGGACGAGGACGTCCAGACGGAAGATGATTCCATGCCGCGCGAGGTCGCGGACTGGTCGCCGAATCCGGAACAGCAGTATACGCAGGCGGAATTAAGGGATATCTTGAGTAAAACCATCCAGGGACTACCGACCGGCTTCCGCGCGGTTTTCGTGCTGCGCGACGTGGAAGGACTTTCCACCGAGGAGACCGCGCAGGCACTGGAGTTGAGTGTTCCAGCGGTAAAGTCCCGGCTACTGCGGGCTCGTTTACAGTTGCGGGAGCGTCTGAATAAGTACTTCAAACGGCCAATCGATGGAGACAGCATTCGGTGAACTGTACTGACTTTCTCAAAGAACTCACGGACTATCTTGATGGCGCCCTGGATGCCCGCACAAAAGCCGAGTTGGATGAGCATCTGGCTTGGTGCCATAACTGTTTCGTCGTCTGCAATACCACGCAGAAAACCATCGAAATCTACCGGGACTCCGAGGTTTATGAGCTACCCGAGGATTTACGCACCCGCTTGCGAACGGCGATTGTGGACCGGTGTAAATCCAGCAAGCACGACAAAGGTACCGATCCAGTAAAGCCCTGACGCCGCCGCCGCGCGCTCGCCGACGCCCTGGCGACCAACGCAAGTCGTTCATTCTCCATCCATTTCTCCCTTTCCCCAGCCGCGGATTGGCAGCGCACGCCTAAGGCGCGAAGAACCGAAACCTTTGTTACCGCTTTTGAATCTAAGCTAACAGAACGCCAGCGGACAGTAAGCAGAACGCTGCCGGGAGGTTTGCGGTGTACAAACTACTGGATGCTTTATTCGGTTGCCCCCATAAGCGTCGGACGTTTCCCATCTCAGCTCGCCCTGGACAGGTCCGTTCAGAAGCTGCGGAGATAACCGGTACTTACGTGGTTTGCCTGGATTGCGGGAGAGAGTTTGGCTACGATTGGCGGGAGATGAAGATCGTTGTGGCGCCGGCCGCAATGACGCCCGTCGTACAGCCTGGAGCCCAGGTGGCGAAGCGCGCGGCATAACTGCACACTTCAGGGGCCTATTCCGTTTTCAAAACCGGGAAGCAGCGTAAGCTGCGCCCATCACTGGTCGTTGCGGCGCTTAAGAGTTGGGCGGTCATCGCCGCTCTTATCGTCGCCATTCTTGTCATCCGGATTGGAAGTGCGCCGCAGGCTGGGACCGTTATCCTTGGGATTGGTGAGCTTTCTGCGATTCTCAATGGCCGCCAGCCGCGCCTTTACGTCATCGAACTCCGAGGTGTTGACAATATACTGGTCGCGCGCCGGCAGCACATGCGCGATCTCTTCCTGGCTCTTTTCGATACGATCCGGGGTCTGCGGGTGAGTGGCAAATGCCGCCGCCACCGATCCCTCTTTCTTCTTCTCTTTGGCCTGGATCTTCTCAAAAAATGCGATAAACGCCTGCGGATCGTACCCGGTCTTATACATGTACTGCAGGCCTAAATAGTCCGCTTCGGCTTCATAGTTGCGCTGAAACTTCAAAAAGGTCATCGGCAGGCCGATTCCCGCCGCCTCATACACGGCATAGCCCAGCCCGCCACCCATGAAGATCAGCGGGATGGAGGCGATGTTGGCAATATTGCCCCGCGTCATCTGGCGCATGGCATGCCGCGCGGCAACGTGGGCGATTTCGTGCGCCATAACCCCGGCCAGTTCAGCTTCTTCGTCAGCCGCCAGGATCAGACCGCTATTGACATAGAAAAATCCCCCGGGCAGGGCGAAAGCATTAATCTCATCCGAGTCGATCACCTTGATGGTAAACGGCACTTTCGCGTCGGAATTGCGCACCAGATTCTGGCCGATGCGGTTCACATATTCGGTGACTACGGGATCCTGCACCAGCTTTACGCTGGCCTCGACCTGTTGGGAATACTGCTTTCCCATGCGAATCTCTGTTTCCAGCGAGTACCAGTTTCCCAGGCCCTTCTTGCCCACGTTGCGATTGCCGATGGCATCGATATCGTTCTTATTGCCGTTGTGCGTCTCTTTGTCCGGGGTATCGCTCTGCGGAACATAATCGGGTTGTTTGTCTGCCGTGCCCGGCTGGCTCGGGCTGGGCGATGGCTGGGCCTGCGGTTGGCTCGGCGCT
>CAZUCM010000200.1:0-6373 GCA_964619235.1 uncultured Terriglobales bacterium | reverse complement strand
CGCTGGGCCACTCACGGACGTCCGACGGAAGAGAATGCCCACCCGCATCGCGATTGCAGCGGGCGCATCGTGGTGGTGCACAACGGCATTATCGAGAACTATGTCTCCCTGAAGAAGAAGCTGCGCGAGGAAGGCCACAAGTTCTGCACCGAGACCGATACGGAAATCATCGCCCACCTGGTGGAGAAGCATTTCCTGGGCGGGAAGCACGACGGCCACGTCCTGCCTCTCGAAGAGGCTGTGCGCCGTACGGTCAAAGAGCTGACCGGAGTCTTCGCCCTGGCGGTGATCGCGGTTGATGAACCCAACAAAATCGTGGCGGCCCGCCTGGGTCCGCCGGCGGTCATCGGTCTGGGCAAAGACGAGTATTTCGTTGCCTCCGATATTCCGGCCATTCTGTATCACACGCGCGACCTGTTCTTTATGTCCGACGGCGATCTGGCGGTGATCACACCGGCCGGAGTGACGGTTACGGATTTCGACGGCCAGCCCATTCAGCGCGAGGTGCAACACATCACCTGGGACCCGATCATGGCGGAAAAGGGCGGGTTCAAGCACTTCATGCTCAAGGAAATTTACGAGCAGCCGCGCGCGGTTCGCGACACCACGCTGGGACGCGTCTAGCTAGATACCGGCTCCATTTTCCTGGACGAGATGGAGATCAGTGAGGCCACCTTCCGTGAGATGAAGAAGATCAACATCGCCGCCTGCGGCACCAGTTGGCACGCCGCCCTGGCCGGCAAGTTCATGATCGAGCGCCTGGCGCGGGTTCCGGTGGACGTGGATTACGCCAGCGAATTCCGTTATCGCGATCCGATCCTGGGTTCGGATTCCCTGACCATGCTGATTACGCAATCGGGAGAAACCGCCGACACCATCGCCGCCCAGCGCGAAGCCAAAGCCAAGGACTCCAAGACCGTTGCTATTTGCAACGTGGTCGGTTCCATGGTGACGCGCGAGGCCCAGGGAACGATCTACACGCATGCCGGTCCCGAGATCGGCGTGGCCTCGACCAAGGCCTTTACCGGGCAGTTGACCGCCCTGTACTTGTTCGCGCTCTACCTGGCGGAAAAGCGCGGCCAGTTGACGGCGGACCAGACGCGTAAGGCGATCGTGGAGTTGGCGCACATACCCGCCAAACTGGAAACCATTCTGGCGCGGGAAGAAGAGACCGAAGATCTTGCCAAACAGTATCAGCGGGCGCAGGACTTCCTCTTCCTGGGCCGCGGAATTCACTATCCCATCGCGCTGGAAGGCGCACTGAAGCTGAAGGAAATTTCCTACATTCACGCCGAAGGCTATCCCGCCGGCGAGATGAAGCACGGCCCCAACGCGCTGATCGACGAGAACCTGCCGGTGGTTATCATCGCCACCTGCGACAAGGAAGATCCGACGTCGGTGCTGCGTCACGAAAAGACGCTGTCGAATTTGAAAGAAGTGAAAGCGCGTTCCGGAAAAGTGATTGCCATCGCTACCGAAGGCGACGAGGAAATACTGGACGGCGCCGACCACGTGTTTTATGTGCCGCCGGCCCCGGAACTGCTCTCCCCGATCCTGGAGATTGTGCCGCTGCAACTGCTGGCCTACCACATAGCAGTTCGCCGGGGTTGCGATGTCGATCAGCCGAGGAATCTGGCCAAGTCGGTGACAGTGGAATAAACCGGCTTTGCGGCAGCCAAACTGGTACTGACGAAATATCTTGGCCAGCGGACAATAATGTTTACCGCCAAACATTATTGTCCGACACCTTCGGAGCCCCCGGCGACACAATCGCATATCGATGAGCGCAGCAATCTCTCGACCTGTCCGCTAATACAGGAACTCCCGGCCCGGCCTTGCTCATGGTTGCTTAATCTGCAGCCACTCGAGTGGTCGCGGTTTCCACCCGAGCACCCGCTTCGCCTTCGCATTCGAGGCCCCATGCAGCTTCGTCGCGTAATACACCGCATCCTCGCCGCCCATTGCCTTCGCGTCCGCCTCGCTTACATGCGGGGGCGTCGAGGCGCCCACAAAATTCGCAAACGCCGGAAGCCACACTCTCTGCGGCGAAGGGTCATCGTCTACCAGGTTGTACAAACCCGCTTCGGCCGTTAGTGCTGCCACTGTCGCAGTCGCGGCGTCGTTGATATGGACGAACGACGACACGCCTTGTCCTTCGCCCACTAACGGATACTGCTGACGCGCCACCATTTCCGCCGCTGACTCTCCACGGTAATACCACGTCCTCGGGCCATAAAAGAATCCGTATCGCAGTGCCACGCCCTCAATAGCGTTCGAGCTGAACAATCGCGTTTCCAGTTCCGTATACGTCCGCGCACTCGCGGCCACGCCCGGGCTCGCATTCACGTCCAGCGGAGACGACTCGTCTGCCAAGGTCCCTTCCGCCGGCTTCAAAAAGAAACCGCTCGACTGCTGCAGATAGCGTCGCACGCCCGCCGCAATTGCCGCACGAAACAGATTCCCCCCGCCCTCAATCCTCAGCTTCCTGTCCCCCGCCGCATATTTCGGCATCTCGCTTAGCTCCTTCGGCAGCGACGTCAGCTCATCGATAACGACTTCTGCTTCCGACTGCCTCAGCGCCTTTTCGACTGACTTAGCATCAAAGGCATCCACGATTGCTGCTTCGGCTCCTTGGCCCTCCAGAATCCTGGCCCGTATCTGGCTCGATGTCATGCCAACGACAGAGTGTCCCTGCCTTAGCAACTCCGCAATCAATGGTTCACCGATCGCTCCACTCGCCCCTGCCACAAATACACGCATCTTTTGCCCCTCTCCAGTACACGGTTTGAATCCAAACCACATCGATAAGATTCTTTTGATATTTTCAGGCTCTTGAGCTACACCGGCTGTCTTGTTCCCACTGTGAATTAGCGGTGGCGAGGTTCGACTGTTGGATGGCGGCAAAGGTTCTCGCCGTTTTCCCTCCCTTGGGCCGCGCCGAAGGAGGGCGGCGCCAGCATTGGCTTCGCGGTTTGCCGCCAACCCACGCGGACTGTCCCAGCATCTACGGATAGCAGAAATCGACGCGACCTTGCCGGCACGCGATTTTGAGTCCGGCTGTGGCCGGCATAGAAGTGCCCGCGACCGCGCGCCGGGGCAGAGGTTGGGATGCGCAACGCGGCATCGTTTCCGCTTCCGGACGACTCGGCTTTTTTGTAACCCACACCAAACCGGTAAGGAGGCCAAGTATGAGTATCATCGACAAAGCGCTAGAGGCAAACCGCAACTATGCGAAGAAGTACGATCCAAAGCTGGGAAAGCCCCCAGCCCCCAAGATCGCAGTTGTAACCTGCATGGACCCCCGCCTTCCCGACCTTTCCGGAATCCTGGGGCTGCCGCAAGCCGATATCGACGTTATCCGAACCGGCGGACCGGCGGTAACCGAGGATGTTCTCGGAGAGCTTGTGGTTTCCACCCGGGTGCTCGGGTCCAAAGAGATTCTGCTGCTCAATCACACGGGATGCGGATTCACAACCTTTACCGACGATGAGCTGAACGCGAGACTCGCTGTTTCCACTGGCGACTCGTCGCCAGCTCCCATGCGATTCTTCTCTTACAAGGACCCTGAGCAGAACACCCGGGAACAGATCGAGCAGGTGAGGTCACATCCTTGGATCGCAAAAGAAGTTCCAGTGCGGGGCTTTATTTTCGACGTGAACACAGGTCTTCTCAGGGAAGTCCAGCCGGTACCACGGCAGGCCGTCGCCTGAAGGACGGTACATCGGATAAAGACGTTGAAGCCGTATAATCTGGGCTGCCAGAAGTGCCTGAGGCCGAATTAGAAAAACTAATTCCATGATATCGCCCGATAAAGCATTCTCCGCGGATGGCCGATGTAAAAGTTAAGCGTAAGGGCTTAGCCGTCCTTGCATGGCTCTGCGGGTGCGCGGTCCGAATGCGGAAGACCGTAGCGCGGCAATCTCGGGAGGTATTTTTATCATGGATGAGGCGATCGGCACTGGGCGATCGAGTGCACGGGGCAATACCTCGGGGAGACCACCCTTGGTGGCGGACCTTCCTCCTTTCCCGGTGGTGGCGCTGCGGGCGTTGCAGATGGTGTCGAACAGCGAAAACGGCCTCCAGGAACTGCATGAGGTAATCCGCACGGACCAGGCTTTTTCCACCGAGCTTTTGCGCATCACCAACTGCCCGCTGTTTGGAATTCGTACACAAGTCAAAAGCACCATGCAGGCCGTGACCCTGTTGGGATTCAAGCGCGTCAAAGCCGTCGTTCTGACGATTGGTATGAGAACCTATCTGGGCTCCAGCCTGAAGATTCCGGCCATACGGACTTGCTGGCGGCATAGCCTGGCCTGCGCCATGCTCAGCGAAGAACTGGCGAGGGCCAGCTCGCCGGGTGCACCGGGGAATGCGTCCGAAGGATTGATTGTTCGCCCTAAGGGGAATGCCCCGTCTCCCCAGCAGGCAGCCGATCCCGGCGCCGTAAGCGCCGTCAACCCGGAGCTGAACAAAGATGTGGCCTATACCGCCGGTATTATTCACGATCTGGGAAGGCTGGCCCTGGCCGTTGTCCGGCCGCAAGAATACGCCGAATTACTAAGGACCACCGGAGACGGATCGCGGGACCTGCTGCAGCGCGAACATGATGCGTTCGGACTGGACCATTCCGAATTCGGTGGTGCACTTGGCCTGGCCTGGAACTTTCCGCCGGAACTCATCGAGGTCATGACTCTGCACCATGCGGCCGTCGAAGGCGCCCGCATGGATCTGCTGACTGCCGTTCAGTTTGGGTGCCGAATGACTGACGCGCTGGGCTTCGACACTGGCGGTAGCGCAAGGCCGATCAGCTATGAAGAAATCATCGGCAAGCTGCCGGAGCGCGAACACCGGCACTTTGACTGCGATCCGAAGGCGCTGGCGCGGACCATCACGCACAAGATCATTGCCATCGAGCCGCTCTAGGCGGTCGTCCGATTCCAGGACCCATCAGAGCGCCCGACAAACTACAATCAGGAAAATGAAAACGCTTCTCCAGTCGGCAACGGAAGCTGGCTCCGTGCGGCGCTACGGCAAAGTTTTTGATGAGGTGGCCGCGGAGTATGACCGCAGCCGGTGGGTCTATCCTGAAGAACTCGTCGATTACGCATGTCAGGTCGCGGGAATCGGGAACGGTGATCGGGTGCTTGAGGTTGGGTGCGGTAGCGGGCAACTGACGCGCAGCCTTCTCGCCCGCGGCCTTCACGTAACGGCAGTTGAACCCGGAAAGCGCCTGATTTCGCTCGCCGGGCAAAATCTGAGAGGTTCCGGGAAGGTGGAGTTTGTGAATGCGCGGTTTGAGGACGCGCAGCTTCCCGGCGGGCACTTCCGGGCAGTGTTTTCGGCGTCGGCGTTTCACTGGATCGATCCCGGCGTAAGCTGGCAGAAGGCCGCTAGGATGCTTCTTCCCGGGGGAACGCTCGCGCTCATGCAATACTGCGGGCTGCAGGGGCAGCACGGCGCACAGGACGACGAAGGTCTCCTGTCGGCCCTGGGAAAGATAGCACCAGAGGTTGCCGCAGTTTGGCCCCGTTCCTGGGACCTTGCCACTATCACAGCGGGCGTGGAGCAGCATCGCGACAACATCTCGGAGGCGTGGGCGTGGCTGGGAAACTACGACATCGCGCGGGCCCATGTCAATCGTCTGTTCGGCGAAGTACAGGCCGCAACAACGGCGCCGGTGATGATCGAACAAACTGCTGACGAACTAAACGCCCTCATTCGCACGATGTCATTCTTCGCCCGGCTGTCAGCGAATCAGCGTGAGGCCCTCCAGAACGAACACATCGCGATCTATGAACGACTCGGGCGGCCGATCCGCTCAAGCGCGGTTTGTGTCGTCGTTACGGCAAAACTCCGCACTGCGTTAGATTGAAGCCTGGTGCTTTTCTCTGCGGCTTTGACGATGGATACTAGCGAAATGGAGGCCGGGGAATGAACAAGATCACACCGTTTCTGTGGTTCAACGACAACGCCGAAGAGGCAGCGGGGTTTTATCTTTCGGTGTTTCCGGAAGCGAAGAAGGTGGGCGAGCTGCGTTCGAGCGGCGTGGGGCCCTGGCCCGCCGGAAAGATCGCGACGATTACCATCGAACTTATGGGGCAGCAGATGACGTTCCTCAACGGCGGCCCCGCGCAAGCGCTCACGCCTGCTTTCTCGTACTCCGTCGTGTGCAGCAACCAGGCCGAGATCGACCGTTACTGGGACAAGCTGCTTGAGGGCGGCAAGCCCATGGCCTGCGGGTGGCTGACGGACAGATTTGGCCTGTGCTGGCAGATCGTCCCGGAGAAGATTGGCGAGATTCTGAAGCATCCCAAAGCCATGGCTGCGATGATGAAGATGGTGAAGTTCGACATCGCTACGCTGGAGGCCGCGG
>CAZUCM010000199.1:0-6392 GCA_964619235.1 uncultured Terriglobales bacterium | reverse complement strand
GTTGCGCGCTGCCGTCGAGTAAGGGCACTTCCAGATTGTCCAGTTCGACCACGGCATTATCCACGCCACAGCCGATAAAGGCGGAAAGCAGGTGCTCGGTGGTGGAGATCAGCACGCCCTGTTTCATCAGGCTGGTGGCATAGCTGACTTTGGCTACATTGCGGCTGATGGCTTCCACGCAAAAGCCATCCAAATCCACGCGCCGGAAGACGATGCCTGTGCCCGCGTTCGCCGGCACCACCCTCATATTGACAGGAGCTCCCGAATGCAGGCCTACCCCCTGGCATTCCACTGCGCTCTCTATCGTCTGTTCGTACTGTGCCAAATTTGTTCGCTGCTTATCTGAACTACCGGTTACGAGCCTGAGAATGCGGTCAGCAAAAATACGCTGCCCGCCCACTATGTCATTCCTGATGAATAGATTACAACGGAAGTTGCACCATTGTGGTGTGGTAAAAGCGCAACAGTGCGTGTCGATCAGACAACTGGAGGCAGCCTTCGGCTGTCGGCCAACAAGAACCGCAATGAGCTCAAAGCTTGGAGTCTGTAGTCTGCAGCCGGAGCAAAGCCTCGGAGGTCAAGCCCATCGTTGAATTGCGAGGTTTGGTCCTCTGGCCTCTGGCCGAGGGCCGACAGCCGAGGGCCGAAGACGCATGCCGCTCCGCCTATTTCTTCTTTCCCTTCGGCGGAGGGGGCAGGTTTTTGATAGAGAACAGGGAGTCAGGCAGGCTTTGGTTGTACTTGGTCGAAGTGACAAATCGTTGGTTGCGCGGCAGGCCGTTGTAATAACGGATGGTACTTAAGGGCGTCATGATTCCCTGCACCGGCTTGTAATTATCGTAAGCCTCGGCTTCTTCATTCTTGTCGCGATACTTGGGATCGCGCCAGGTGAAAGAAACGCGCACCGGCAGGTGACTGATGCTGTCAATGGCAATGGTTACCGCGTCGTTCTGCGCGGTTATCAGCGAAATCTGGTCGGCCTGTTTGCGCTCGACCAGTACGTGGCCTTCATAGAGGATTACAATTCCCGGTTCGGTCAGCCATTTCCGCAGGACCCAGGGCAGCGAATGAACCCGCCGGCGCTGATAATCCTGAAGAATGTCCTGATCCAGCGCGGTTGCCCCCTTGTAATCGATCTCGTATCCCTGGTTGCCGGAGTAAAGAATAATGTCCTGGCCTTTCGGAGTGATGGGAAAGGGGATTCCTCCGATGTCGGCCCAGTCTCGTTTTTGTGTGAGTTCGAGACGTTCCTGGTCAGGCCAACGGCAAAAACGCGCGAAGGGAGCGCCTTCGCCATCGGCACGGCCCTGAGAGTCAAATCCGTAGGTGCGCCCCTCCTGCTCGATGTCCTGGATGGTCAGGTAGGCCTGGCCGCCGAGTGCGGCTACCATCTGCTCGAGCAATTGTCCCGCTTGTCGGGCGCCGGGATCAGTGGAGGGCGGCAGGTGCAACAGATCGGCTTTGCCGGTAGATGGAGCAGCAGCCGCCGCCGCCGGAGCGGCGCTCGCCGGGGAGCCGGGCGTTGCCGCAGCGGATGGAGATTGCGCCGAAGCGGAAAGGACGGCGAGCAGTAACGCGAGCACAACAGGACAATACGGCTTCATCGAAAACAGTCTAACGCGTAAAGCCGATGATTGAGTAATCGACGCAGGGGCTGACGGTTTTGCGTTTCCAACCGGCAGCCAGACCGGGCAGCCTCTTCCGGCTGCCAACTCAAAAGTGAAATCCGCAAAGGTTCTCACTTAAGGGTTTCCAGAATGCGATCGAAATCTTCCAGCGAATTGTATTCGATCACAATCTTCCCTTTGCCATTATTGTCCTTGACCTGGACACGGCAGCCCAGCGAGCGTTGCAGCTCCATTTCAGCGGCGCGTACGTTGGGATCGAGTTTGCGTTCCGGGCGCGCTTCCTTTTCCTTGGGACGAAGGAAATCCTGCAGCAGGGCCTCGGTCTCGCGGACGGTAAGATTGCCGTCCATAATCTTGCGCGCCATCAACTCCAATTCGGGCACGCTGCCCAGAGCCAACAGGACTTTGGCCTGGCCGAATCCCAAACGGCCGTCGGCGACGGCCTTCTGCAGTTCTTCGGGGAGGCGTACCAGCCGAAGATAGTTGGCAACCGCCGAGCGGGAGAGCCCGGTTCGAACCGCTACTTCTTCCTGCGTCAGGCGAAACTCGGCGGCCAGCCGTTCCAGGGCGCGGGCGTGTTGCATGGGATTCAGGTCCTGGCGATGCAGGTTCTCGACGATAGTCAGCACCAGCACCAGTTCGCTGGGGACGTCGCGCGCGATCGCCGGAATGTGCGTCTTGCCGGCGCGCTGCGATGCGCGCCAGCGACGCTCTCCGGCAATCAGCTGATAAAGTTCTCCGTTACTTCCCTCTTGCTTGAGCGGCCGCACGACGACCGGCTGCATTACGCCGTGGACGCGGATGGATTCGGCCAACTCCGCCAGATCGGGATCGTCATCGGCGGTGATGCGGGTCTGGTAGGGATTGCGGCCGATCAGGGCCAGCGGGATCTCGAGTACCATGTCGCCGGGCCGAATCTGGGTTTCTTCCAGGAATTCGGGAGACCACTGCCGGCCGGCGGGGGCCGCCGACTGCCGCGAAACCATCGCGTTTGTCCCCGCCGGGGCCGTCGATGGTCCGTGCGGCGGAAAGGCATGCGAAACCGGAATGTGTGCCGCATCGGCTGCGGCAGCGGCTGTATGCGGCGTCATTACCGCTACGGGTCCACGGGGCAAAAGGGCTTCCAGCCCGCGGCCCAACGCCTTCTTCTTTTCCTCGCTCATGCTTCTTCCCTTTCCGCCGGCACGTAATACATCGTGTTAAGACACATCATCGGAGCTGTCGGCCGCCGCGCTCAATACGGCGTCCTGGTTGGCCGGAAGCCCGGCCGGCGAAGGCGGCGGCGCGGGAGTCTCCATCAATTCCTTGGCCAGGCGGATATAGGCTTCCGCGCCCCGCGAACGGGGGTCGTAAAGCAGCGCCGGCTTGCCATGGCTGGGGGCCTCGGCCAGCCGCACATTGCGGGGGATGGAGGTGGCGCAGAGTTTGTCGCCGAAATACTTGCGCAATTCGTCCGCCACCTGCTGCGCCAGGTTGGTGCGCTCGTCATACATGACCAGCACCACGCCTTCAATCTCCAGCGCGGGATTCAAGTCCTGGCGAATGCGATCGATGGTGTCCAGCAATTCACTGACTCCCTCCAGGGCGAAATACTCCGCCTGCATGGGGATGAGCACGGAATCGGCGGCCACCAGGGCATTCAACGTCAAAAGATCGAGAGCCGGGGGGCAATCCAGGACGATGTAATGAAAGCAGTCGCGAATTCCGGCCAGGGCGTCGCGTAAACGAAAAGCCCGGTCTTCGGCAGCCACCAACTCCACATTGGCGCCCAACAGATTTTTGTGCGAAGGAATCAGCCAAAGCTGCTCCATCGCCGTCGGTTGGATCACCTGACCAGGATGAGCCTCGCCGGTTAGTAAATGGTAAACGCTCCTGCGGTCAGGATCCTTTACCAATCCCAATCCGCTGGTGGCATTGGCCTGGGGATCGCAATCCACCAAAAGTGTAGGCACCTCGGCAGCCGCTAATGACGCGGCCAAATTGATGGCCGTGGTGGTCTTGCCGACGCCGCCCTTCTGATTGGTTACTGCAATGATACGTGCCATAATGGTAACATTCTACAATTATTCAGGCTTGTCATCCTGGGCTTGGTCCGTAATGTTCCACGTGGAACATGATTCGTAATAAGGTGAAAACCTGTTGTTTTGAAGAGACTACATGACAAGCGCAGCTTCACGCAATGCCGGAAAATGGTGCAGTTTTGCGCGGAGGCATTTCGACGCATTGACCGCAGCGGGCGAGAAGAACGCGGAGGACGCAGAGGACGCAGAGAACGCAGAGGGTGGAAGGCGGCAGGTGATCACCTTGATGTTGGTCGAAATGTCAGTGCGCCCAGGTCGTCTGTAGCGGCTACGTATGAGCTGGGCGGCAGCATGGTCTTTGGAACGAATCGTGGAAGGACTTCATGAGTGGCCGGCGCGGGATCGGCGTTTGCCATTTGGCTGAGAGCGAGGAGACCGTGTATGTTCCACGTGGAACAAATCCGGAGAATCCGCTTTGATCCCTGTTCCACGTGGAACAATTCCCGGCGACGGGCGCAGTTTTCCGAGGCGCAATTACCGGCAGAGGCGCTATTTGAAGCGAAAGCTATCCCCTGACTGCCACAACCAAGGCAGGTCCATCCAGAATCAGTCGCGGCAATGGTCCTAATTTTCGTCGATTCCTGTGCTCCGGCAGGAAATTCAGCGGCGCAATGTCTGGATTCCGGGGTTGATAATCCTGATTCCGGCTCCGCAACCATGACAAAAGAGCCAAAACCATGGCATAGTGCACTGTTTTTACTGAAAACTACCCCATAATTCGCTTTTTACCCCAAAACGGCAGATCTTAGATTTCAAATTTTGAAATTTCAAATTTGAAATTTGGCAATCTCCGACGATGCGGGCTTGAGATGAGTTCGAGCCCCGAAGAACTGCGCAATCGCACCGACGCGATCGTATCGGGCCTGTAATTTCGCGGCTAGGCGAAGGACGCAGCGCAGCCGAAAGGAGAACGGTAAATTTCAAATTTGAAATTTGAAATTTGAAATTAGCGCCTCCGTCCGCTTGCACCCTGTTTCACTCGGCGGGGATCAAAGCAACCGCGCCTTAAGGCAATATATCTTAACACGATGTAATTGGCCCTCAAACCCGCGTCAATAGCGGAAACGGTAGCGCAATTGTGCGTAAATCTGGCGCGGATCGTTCCAGTGGAAGCCGCCAAAAGTAAGGCTGTTATCGATCAGCAGATGACGATTATTGACGTTCAATGCATTTACGGAAACCGCCACCCGCTCGCCGAAATCCTTCCCCAGCGTCAGATCCAGATTGGCATGTGCGGGCAGGTACCCCGGCGGCGGATTGCCGTTGGTAAAGCCCGAGCCGTAATACAAATTGGCCGCGAAAAAGCTATGCGCCGGCACGTGGATATCGCCACCGACGCTAAGGGTATTGCGCTGGTCATGATCCAGCGGAAACAGCGGTCCGGGCGAAGAAAAGCCGGTCAGCCCGCCGGTGATGGCGCCTGTGCCTTCGGCGATCTGGTTCGAATAGGCCAGATGCAGCTGGCCGCGTTGCGCGATGCGCGGGCTGCGCAGGGTCAACTCCCAGCCGCGAATCAGGGCTTGCGAAATATTGATGGGGAAGAAAATGTTCGATTCCCCTACATTGTTGTGATCGAAGAAGTTCGTAGCGACGGTGCGGAAATTATCGGCGTCCAGGGTCCATCCGCGATAGGGAAGAGTGATGCCGGCCTGATACTCGCGGTCGCGCTCACCGCGCAAAGGAATGAAGGCCAGGTTCTGACTGGTGACGAATTGCAAAAGCGGTCCGGAGGCCGTAAGCAGCGGTGGCGCCTGATAGTAGTCGCCATAGAAGGCGCGTAGCACCCATTTCAGCCGTGGAACCACCACGGTTGCGCCGGCGCGCGGGCTGATGGCGTTCTCGGAGATCCCCGCCGTGAAATGCGTGGGCCGAAGGCCGCCAATCAGGGTCAGCCACGGGGTCGCCTTGAATTTGTCGTCCAGGAAGAATGCCGCCACACCGCCGCCAGCCGTCTCCCGATCGGTGAAATTGGCGCTGCTGGCGTCGTTGAAGAGGACGCCAAACAACTGGTCATCGTGCTGGCCAAAGCCATAACCGCCGAGCTGCAGGCTGTTGCGTGCAAAATCCGCGCTGAAGCTGACCTGGCCGCCGGCATATTGCGAGGAGCGATTATCCGTAGTGGCGGTGGGAAAGTCGTTCGGGCTGGCTCCATAATCCGCGCGGTTGAAATGGTAGAGCGGCGACACGGTCAGCAGAACCTGCTGGCTGAAGGTATGAACCCAGGAAAGGTTCAGCAGGGCATCGGCCTCGCGTTGCCCGTCGCGCAGGCCGCTGCTGTTGTACTGCTGGTTCTCGGCGCTGTTCGGATTGGGATCGTAGGGTATCTGGTAGTAATCCCGGCGGAGACCGGTGATGGCGCGCAGCTGATTGGACGGGTCCACGTTATAGATCAGCGAAGCGAAGCCGCCGGTGCCATTTTCCGCGTCGTGCACCACCTGGGCCACCGGCGTTTGCAGTCCGTAGTTGCTGCGATTGCCGCTCAGGCTCACGTAGTAGGCAAAGCGCTCGGTGTGGCTGCCGAAACTCAGCTCGTCATTGCTCTGGTAGTCACTGCCAAAGCTGGTGATCAGCTCGGCCTCGCGATTGCGCTCAAATCCGGTTCTAGGCACGATATTGAAGACTCCATAGGTCCGGTCTCCGAACTCCGCGCCATAGCTGCCGCGCTCGATTTCCAGATAATCGA
>CAZUCM010000198.1:0-6396 GCA_964619235.1 uncultured Terriglobales bacterium | reverse complement strand
TGCCATCCAGAAGGCGATGATGAAGCCAAACAGAATCGCCGGGATAGCTTCCAGCAGGAACAATACCTGCCAGCCTTTGAGTCCGAATAAGCTGACGCCAACCAGCCAGCCGGCCAGGGGTGCGCCGATGATTCCTGCCGCTTGCAAGGAGGTCAGGAGTATGGCAATGGCGCGGGCACGATCACGGGGAGCAAACCAGCGGGGTATACAGGAGGCATAAATGACGGGATACAGGCTGGCTTCCGCCGCGCCCAACGCGAAACGCAGCAGATAGAACTGCCAGCGGGTATGCATGAAGGCCATCAGGCCCGAAACCGCTCCCCAGCTGATCATGATGCGCGCCAACCACAGTCTGGGGCTGTATCTTTCGGCAAGCAGCGCGCCCGGTATCTCGAACAATACATAGCCGGCAAAGAAAATTCCTGCCGCCAGGCCGAACATTTGCGCGGTAAATCCCAGATCCTGGTTCATGGTCAAGGCCGCATAGCCGATGTTGACCCGGTCCAGATAGGCAATGACCGAGATCAGGAACAGCGGCAGCACGATATTGAGGTAGGCCTTGCGTTTGGCGCTGGCAGCGACAGCGGAAACATCCATGTCTAGAGTTCCTGTTCGTTCAACACGCGCTGGCAGTCGGAAGCGAGGGGATCGATGGCGCCGCGAGCGGCGACCTGATAAATCCATTGCCGGCTGATATCGTCTCGATTGGAACTCAAGCTGGTCAGGGCGAATTGGCGCACTACCCGGTCCATGTTTTCATCGGCGAGCATTCGGCCGAGCGCATTCCAGGCCGGGTCGCCTCCGATTTCCGATAGCACCAGCATGGCCTTACGGGCGGTTTCTTTGCTGCAGGAAGGAGTGGCTACCAACTCCTGCAGCGCGGGAATCGTGGCCGGGTCCTTCAAATAGATCAATTCGTCCAGTACTTGATCCAGTACGCTGGGGCGCACCGTCAGTAAACCGCCGGCGAGGATTTGCGAGCGGCCTTCCGCCCGGCTCTTGATAATTGCCGTTACCGCCGCCTGCTGCACGCGTTCGTCTTTATGGTTCAACAGCGGCGCCAGATGGGTGGGCAGATCCGGGTCCTTGATCTCACTCAGAATCAGGCAGGCATTGCGCACCACATACCAGCGCTCGTCCAGCAGTTTCAGGTGCACCGTTTCTATTCCCGCCGGTCCGATGATGCCCATCAGCCGCATGAGGGAGATGCGGTTTTTGGCGTTTTTTTCGTTCTCCAGGCGGGCAAAGATCGGCCCCACACCGGCCGCTCCGGACCATCGCAACAAAGCCGTGGCGGTGCGGGTCCAGGTGGAATCGTCGCGCCGTTCCAGAAAAATCTCGATCACCGAATCCAGTTGGGCGGAAGGCAGCAGTTGGCGCAAGGCGCGCTGGCAGCACTTGGCATGCCGGGTACGGTCTGTGTTCCATACGCGCTCCAGAATAGTGCCGATAGAGTAGGTCTGCGCAAAATCCTGGTTCTCCGCCAACGTATGGGCCAGAGCGCTCAATGCGTTGACCAACTGAAAATGAATGAACTCGGACAGGTCGTCGCGCTGGAAAGCCCGCAGCACCGCGGCTACGGCGGTTGGAACGAAGCCTTCCCGATCCACCGCGAGAACCGAAATCAGCTCGGGGAAGCGGCTTACCTCTTCCAGCGGGATCTCCGCCGCCGGCAGTTCCAGGACTTTCATGTAGTGCTGGGCCAGTTGATTCGCCTGCGCAAGTTGCTGCGCCCGTATCAACTCCCGGATCTGATCGATGAGCCGCCGAAACTGAATCGCATCGAAACGTTTCAGACTCAACAAGCGGATTTGACGGTCCGGCGCCGCCAGGGCCACCCAGTGCAGTTCGTTTCGCACTCGCTCCTGAATGTGATCCGGCAGCATGCGTTCCTGAATCAGCTTCATCAGTTTTACGGCCAGCCGGTCGGCGGTTTGCGTAGCCTTGATGGTGCGCATCAACACGCGCACAACGTCTTCTTGCACTTCGAAGGTGTTTTCCCCGGGCGGGGCGGAAGCGATGCGCTTCTTCGCCCAGGCCAATGCGGTATCTTCCAGGAATTCCCCGGCCATCTGTTCCCCGGACATCGGTTGCTGCGGTTGGCTCTCCATCCCCGGGGAAAAGCGCGACAACACGTTACCCACGTTTGCCTGCTGCAGCAAACGAGCCAGCGCCACATACGATTTGTTCGGGTCTCCCGCCGGATCGGTGAGCGCCTTGGCGGCCGCCTGCTCGAAAACCTCCATGAGGCTATAACCTCCCGATCCATCCGAGAGGTGGTGGCTCCCCGAATCCCCCGGGGGCTTCCCGGCGCCCGCTTCCCCACCTTCCTGGAAAGCGTCGGCAAAGCTGGAGATCATGGCCGAGATTTCGGTCTTTTCCATTCCCGCCGATTCCAGCAACGACTCCAGCGAACTGTTTCCGGTCTGTGCCCGGTTGGATTGCCGCGAGAGCAGGTACGCGGTCGAGTCGCCTTCCACGATCAGATCGCCATCTTTGGTGCGCTTCTGGTTCTGCAAGGCAGGGACAACGCGTGCGTTTTCGACCGCATTCTGGCTGAGGAAAGTCTGAATCCCGACTGCTTCAACGGTCTTGACCGGCGTGGCCAGCAAGGTGATCAATTGCCGGTATTGGGCCAGCGTTATGCCGGGTTGGACGGTAACCGCACAAATGCCGCGTTTGGAGAACTCTTTTTCCAGATGGGTCAGGCCCGGATCGGTAGTCACCAGTTGATTCAACATGACCTGGCGATCGAGGAAACCGATGGTGAATGGTCCGTACTGCTGAAGCAGCCCCTGAAGCGCGGCCAGACTCTGCGCCACGGGCGCCAGCGCCGAGTGGTGGTCGGAGGGGAAAAGGACGGCGGTCCTTACCGCGCCTTGCAAACTGCGGGCGTAACGCAAGCCAGCGATCTTTAATTCCTTGGCGTCGACCATCGAGAGCTATTTTCACCGCCACCGGTATAACTTGGGTCCCCAAATCGCCAGGATCTGATTAGCAAGAGAATACAAGAAACTTGCCGTTAAAGTCTTTATTTCCTGTTATTGGCGGCCAATCGTCGCTGCACCTTCGTTACTTTCGCCGCGGTGCGTGCTGGGCTACCCTGTTATTCGCCCTTCCCCTATTCCGGCGCGCAGCTTGACGCGCGGCCTGTTTCAGGTAGCTGAGTATGTCACTGGGAATGAAGCTTCGCTTTGAAGTACTCCGGGAAATCGGAAGGGGCAGCCTTGGCATAATTTACAAGGCCGTCGACCCCAACCAGCAAAAAAACCTTGCCCTCCGCGAGATTCCCCGGGCGGCTTGTTCGGCCAATACCTGGGAGCGGCTGCGGAAGAAAGCCCAGGCTGCGATTGCGCTGGACAGCCCGAATATTGCCCGGACCCTGGAAGTCGCCGAGGCCGAAGACTGTTTTTATGTCGTCACGGAATATGTGGAAGGGGCGACACTGCGTTCGCTGCTGGAGCAGAAGACCTCATTTTCCGCCGGCGATCTGCTCGACATCACCCGGCAAGTGTGTACCGCAATCGACCATGCCCATGGCCGCGGCTTGATTCATGGCAACCTGCATCCGGGGAACTGCATGCAGGAATGGGATGGCAATATCAAACTGATGGATTACGACCTGGCGCTGGATGTGCTTGAACAAACCCAAACCGCCAGCGTGCCCGAAGGGCTGCATTACCTCTCTCCGGAGCAGGCGGAGGGCAAGCCGCTCGACAGGCGCTCGAACCTTTTCAGTTGGACCGCCATTTTGTATGAGATGGCGACTGGCCGCCGGGCGTTTGACGGTGAGAATGCCGCAGCGGTCCTGGGCAAAATCCTCGGACCCGATTGTTTTCCTGTAGGCCTTGCATCCCCCAATCTGCCTGGCGAGTTACTCAAGAAATCTCTGGCGAAGTTACCGGAGTTGCGGTATCAGTGCGGCGACGATCTTGTCCGCGACCTGGAAAAATGGAGGAAGCCGAACCACGGGGCGGTTACGGTGGTGGCGCCGGCGATCCAGGCGCGAGGAACTCCCGAAGCGCCGAATGAAGTCCGGACTACCACGCCGCCTTCTGCCATTGCGGCTCCTGTCCCCGTAGTTGCGCCTCCGCCGTCCGTTCCCATTCAGCCACCGGCAGTTCGTGTGCCCGTCCCAGCTCCAGTATCTGTGGTCCCGGTGCCGCCGGCCAAGCCACAGGCTCCGCCGCCACCGATCAAGCCCCAGGCTCCGCCGCCAATCAAGCCTCAGGCTCCGCCGCCAATCGTTCCTGCTGTTGCTTCCACTGCGGAGCCCGCAAAGAAGCCGGCCGCCGATTTTCTGTTTATGCCCTCGCGAGCCTCCTCGGCGCCGCCTCCCGTGCCCGAGGCGGCCAACAACCCTCTATCCAAACCGGTGGCGGTGCATCCGGCCCGGTCCGGAGCCAGGGGCGTCGTCCGCGGAGTAGATCGGCGTTTTCTGCTTTATGGCGCAGGCGCCGCGGTATTGCTATTGCTGGGGGTACTGGCCGGATGGGGTATTCGCGCGCAAAACCGGCAAACGGCGAGCCGGGAAGAAGCGGCTCCTGCTGCGCCGGCCGTCCAGCCGGTGAGCCAGGCTGCCGATAATACAACCACGCTGCCTGTGGCCTCATTGGACCCTGCGGACGCCGCACTCCCGGCAAAAAAGCGCAAGAAAGCGAAGCCGGTTGCGATTACGGCGGCGCCCAATGTGCAGACCGGTGAACTGATCATCGATTCGATTCCCCGCGGCGCTCAGATTGAACTCGACGGCAATACCCTGGGCTATCTCACTCCTTATACTGTGGCCGCACTGCCCGCCGGTGAGCACACCATAACCCTGACCAAGGCGGGTTATACGGTTGAGCGGCGCAGATTTCAACTGCGCGCTTCGGATAGATCGCAGCTTTCGATCGCTCTCGTCGAGACGGGCGCCATCCTTACCGTCCTTAGTGACCCGGCTGGCGGCGCGATTCTGCTCAACGGCAGGGACAGCGGTAAACTGACGCCGGCGGCGATTTCCGTGCGTGCCGGCAGCTACAAAGTGAGCGTGGCCAAGAGCGGCTATCTTGCGGCCGATAAGGACATGGAGCTGGCTTCGGGACAGCGCTACGAGTTTTCCGCCCGCCTTACGCCGATGGGAAACGCCGAGGAGATCAAAGCTACCGGCAAGCTGAAACGGCTGTTCGGCGGATCGAATGCGGCCGGAGAGATGGTACAGATCAGGTCGAAACCCAGAGGAGCGCAAATCTCCGTGAATCAACGAACTCTGGACAAGGTGACACCGGCCGAGTTTCTGTTTCCAAACGGGTTCTACGACATTACGCTGACGCTGAATGGCTATAAGCCTGTGCACAAGACCGTACAGGTCGGCGGGAACGGAAAAGTTGCGGTGGATGTCGAGCTACAGCGGGCAGAACCGTGATGACCTCAGGTTGTCACGATATGCGGGCTTTCGCGGCCAGGGCCGCTCGAGCGTGTAACGCATGATGAGAAAAGAGGAAGCCACGTTCGATTCGAATGGGAAGCCGGCAGCGGCTTCAGAACGGAACTGCAAAGGCGGTGACTACTGGCCAGATGAGCGGCAGGGGTACTCCGATACGCCCCGTGCCGCTTACGCCGCTGTGGTTGCCAGCCCTTCTCCGCCGGCGCGCCGTGGGACGTCTACAAGAGCGGAGTCCCGAATCGGCGGCATGATCATGTTTCCGGGACTGATATGGCTGGTCTACGCCACGCTGATCCAGCCAGGATCGGTGACGCTTGGCAGCTTACTGATGCCACCGAACAGCCCTGTCGGGGTTACCGGTATCGGCCTCCTCATTTGGCTCCACGCCAAGTGGCGCCACTCGATCCGCGCGCAATAACCCTGCCGCTGTTCCCTTTCACAAGCGAAATCCCCAGGCGTTGAAGTGGTACGATGAAAGCCCGGCGTTTCTGCGCCGAAATGTTGGTCTTTAGAAACTTTGAAACCTTGAAACTTTGAAGCCTGAGTTTTCATGTTCGAGCTGTTTATAGCGGCGCGTTATTTGCGAGCCAAGCGGCGGCAAGCCGTGGTGGGCGTAATCACGGCGATTTCTATCATCGGAGTTGCCGCGGGAGTGGCGTCGCTCATCATTGCTCTGGCCATCAATAACGGTTTTCGCCAGGACTTGCAGTCACGCCTGCTGGGCTCGACGGCGCACGTTCAGTTGATGCGTACTGCCGGTGACGGCATTCGCGACTGGCCGTCCCTGGTGGAACGGTTGGAGCGGGAGCCGCAAGTGGCTGCCGCTGCCCCCGCAATTTACGAGCAGGTTCTCATCTCGCGTGGCGCCCGGGCCAAGGGCGCTGTATTGAAAGGCGTGGTTCCCAAGTACGAGCGCCGGGTGAGCCAGATGTTGCAGGCGGTGAAATGGGGCTCGGCAGATGCCTTGGCAG
>CAZUCM010000197.1:0-6422 GCA_964619235.1 uncultured Terriglobales bacterium | reverse complement strand
CGCAGGTCAGGCGGTCGCCGATGGCCTGATGCACCAGGGTGGCGGCCACGCTGGAATCCACTCCTCCGGAAAGGGCGCAGATCACGCGTCCGTCGGGGCCCACCGTCTGCCGGACCTGGGCGACGGTCTCGTCGATAAACCGTTGCGGCGTCCAGTTGGGCTGAGCGCCGCAGATGTCGAATACGAAATTGCGAAGAATCTGCGTACCCAGAGGCGTATGCCGCACTTCGGGATGGAATTGCACCGCCCAAATCCGGCGAATCGGGTCTTCCATGGCGGCTACGGCATTTGCCGTCCGGGCCACCAGCTGAAAGCCGGAAGGCAGTTCCAGTGCCTCGTCGCCGTGGGACATCCAGACCGAAGTGGACTGCGGCACGTCGCGGAAGAGAGGCGAAAGCGCCGCCAATTCAATCTGCGCGTGGCCATATTCGCGGCGCGGCGCCGGACTCACCTTGCCGCCCAGCGTATGGGCGATGAACTGCAGCCCGTAACAGATGCCCAGCACCGGCACGCCCAGTTCCAGCACCCGGGGGTCGGCCGGCGGCGCATCGATGTCGTACACCGAGCAGGGACCACCCGAAAGAATGATGCCGGCCGGATGATAGCTGCGCACTTCCTCCAGCGATGCGGTGCAGGGAAGTACTGCCGAAAAAACGTTCTGCTCACGTACCCGCCGCGCGATCAGTTGCGTGTATTGCGAGCCGAAATCCAGTATGACAACGGAATTTGGTTCCAATTTATACTCTTAGCGTTTGATTTATTGCCTGGACCTTAGCTTATCAGGAACCCGGCGACGATTTCACCAACTCCGCGCATCGGCGGGTTGGAGGTGCGCATCTAAGGTATGCAGGAATAAGGGCCGTATGTTCCCAGAGCCGGAGAAGTTGCCGGATTCCGGGAATTCAGAAACTCGCCGGGCCGGGGCCAAAAGACAAGCCGCCGGCGCCAAGAAGGAGCTGGATTCTGAAACCGCTTATTACGCCGTACAATCGCACGCTTCATCATTTTGCTATTTTCACTGCCGTAGCCACGCTGTTGCTGATCGCCATGGGGGCTCTGGTTACCAGCAATGACGCCGGCCTCTCCGTGCCCGACTGGCCCACCTCGTTTGGCTCGCTCTATCGCATGCCGCCGATGAGAAATGGGGTGCAGTTTGAGCACGGTCACCGCATGTTCGCCGAATTTATCGGACTGTTGACCATCATTCTGGCCGTCTGGACCACCCGCGCCGACCGGCGCCCGTGGATGCGCAAACTGGGGTTTGCCGCACTCGCCACGGTAATCATCCAGGGAATTCTGGGCGGTGTAACCGTACTGAATGGCCTGCCGCCGGCGGTCTCCACGGCGCACGCCGCGGTGGGACAGGCGTTCTTCTGCATTGCCGTCGCGATATCGCTGTTTACCGGGCAGCGCTGGACTGGCGAAGAGCCGCGCACACATCCCGATCTGCGGCGGCCGGCACTCTCCCATCTTGCCTGGGTAACGGTGGGCGCGGTTTATGTGCAGCTGATTCTGGGCGGAATGTTCCGCCACCACGGAATGAAGTTGCTGCCGCACTTGATTATGGCGGTGGTCGTGACGCTGCTTACGCTGTGGACCACCATGCGCGTGCTCTCCCGGCACGGACAGGTGGCGGCGTTGCGCAGACCCGCATTTGTGCTGGCACATCTGCTGGCGGTTCAGCTGGGCCTGGGCGTTCTTTCCTATCTGACCCGCGTGGTCTGGAATCCGAATGCAGTCCAGCCCTCCGCTCTGATGGTGGGCGCTACCGTTGCCCACGTAACCGTGGGCGCACTGGTTCTTGCCAATGCGGTGGTGCTGGCCATTCAGGTGTCGCGCTATCTTCCGGTGGCCAGCAGCGAAACGGTCGAAGGGACCGAGGGGGCCGTCCCCGCATGAGCAGCGTTTCGGCAACTCTTAACCCAGCCCGCAGCAGCCTGACCATGCTGCTGCGGGACTATTCCGAGCTGATTAAAGCGCGCATCACTACGATGATCCTGATGACCACCTGGTGCGGCTTTTATCTGGGCTCCAGCAAAGCCGGAACCACCTCCGCCACCTGGACCCTGCTGCACACCTTGCTTGGGGTTGGACTGGCAGCCGGGGGCACCGCCGCCCTGAATGAAGCCATGGAACGCGACCTCGATGCGCGCATGCATCGTACCGCCGCACGGCCACTGGTGACCGGGCGCATGAGCATGACGCAGGGCGTGAGCCTGGGGTTGGTCTTGGTTCTTGGGGGGAGCCTCTATCTGGCCTTGACAGCCAACTGGCTGGCGGCGGCTTTGACCTTTGCCACCTCCGCGGTTTATCTGCTTGCCTATACGCCCCTGAAACAGGTTCATCCGGTGTGCACCTTCATCGGCGCCTTTCCCGGCGCCATGCCGCCGCTTCTGGGTTGGGCGGCGGCCAGAGGCCGGCTCGACCCGCAGGCGCTGGTGCTGTTTGCCATCGTCTTTTTCTGGCAGTTTCCGCATTTCCATTCCATTGCATGGCTGTACCGCGAAGATTACGCCCGGGCCGGAATTCGCATGCTTCCGGTGGTGGAATCCGACGGACGCTCTACCAGCCGCGAGATAGTCTTTTATCTCGGCGCACTGCTGCTGACGACACTCGCCGCGGCCGCCAGCGGAATTGCCGGGCGGATTTACCTGGCCGGGGCGTTGCTGCTCGGCATCGGCTTCTTCTGGTTTGGCTGGCGATTGGCCGCCGCGGCATTGCCCGCGCAAGCCGCCGAATCCAGACGCCGCGCCCGTCATCTGTTGCAGGCGAGCGTGATCTATCTTCCTTTGTTGCTTACCTTGCTAATTCTGAATGCGACGGTGTCATAATTGAGCGTGGCCTTAAACCCCAATCTCCTGGATTCCCTGGCTGTTGCCGGAGCAAGTTCCGCCGCGGCTCAACCCGTCATTCAGATCGGAAATCTGCGTCATTTCTATGGCGACCGGCCGGCGCTGGACGGAGTCTCATTCGACGTCCAGGCGGCGGAGATCTTTGGCCTGCTCGGCCCCAACGGCAGCGGCAAAACGACCATGTTCCGAATTCTCTCCACGCTGATGCTGCCCAGCGGAGGCACTGCCCGCATCCACGGCCATGATCTGGCGGACGATCCCAGCGCCGTGCGGCGCGAGATCGGAGTGGTCTTCCAGGCCACCAGCATCGACGTCAAACTGACAGCCGAGGAGAATTTGCGGCATGTCGGCCATCTCTATGGCTTGCGCGGCGCCGCCCTGGAGGCGCGCATTCGCGAAATGCTGGGCCGCGTCGGACTGGCCGATCGCGCCCGGGAACGCGCGGAAACCTTCTCCGGCGGCATGCAGCGCCGTCTGGAGCTGGCAAAGGGTCTGCTCCATCATCCGTCGGTACTATTGCTGGATGAACCGACGACCGGACTTGATCCCGGCGCGCGCCGCGATTTGTGGCAATACCTGGCGCTGTTGCGCGATCAGGAGCGCGTCACGGTAATCGTTACCACCCACCTGATGGAGGAGGCCGAGCGATGCGATCGCCTGGCCATTCTCAGCCACGGCAAACTGGTGGCCATCGGTACACCCACGGAGCTGAAGCGCGAGATCGGCGGCGATGTGATTCTGCTGGAGACTCGCCAGTCGCCGGAAGCCTTTGCCGCCCAGATCGTGCAGCGTTTCGGCCTGCCGGCACAGGTGGTAGGCGAGAAAGTTCGCCTGGAAACTCAGCACGGACATCGATTCGTCACGGCTGTGATGGAAGCGTTTCCCGGAGAGATTGAGTCGATCTCCGTCAGCAAACCTAATTTGGAAGACGTTTTCATCCACCGCACCGGGCATAGGTTCTGGAACGAAGTGAGCGGCGCGGAGGAGGCCAAAAAGGCTTCTAAAAAGAACAAGAAGGGTGCCAAACATTGAGCGCCGGGAAATTAGCATCGTCGGCCCTTGCTCGTTGGTCTATGGCCGGCGCAGCAAAACCTTCGCTTCGGCCGAGTCATACGCTGCAACCAGGTGAAACGAATTTTTTCCAGACAACGGCCAACGGCCGGCGACCAGGGACTCACAAATAATGGCAACTCAAACACCATCGCTCGCGGCTTCTTCCGTACCCACCACCACGGGACTGCTGGTCCCGACGGTTTCCCTGTGGTGGCGCGAAGTCGTACGTTTTTACCGCAATCGCAGCCGCGTGGCCGGCGTCATTCTCTCTCCGCTGTTGTTCTGGGTGGTGATCGGCTCCGGCTTCGGAACTTCCTTCCGCGGCGCCGGCAGCGGAAACACGCACTATCTGGAGTATTTCTTTCCCGGCGCGCTGACCATGATCGTGCTGTTCACCTCGATCTTCGCCATGATGTCCGTGATCGAGGACCGAAAGGAAGGCTTCCTGCTTTCCGTGCTGGTGGCGCCCGTGCATCGCTCGGTGATTGTGCTGGGGAAGGTGCTGGGAGGAGCCACCCTGGCCATGTTTCAGGGCCTGATCTTCCTGGTGTTCACGCCGCTGCTGCATGGTGCGCACCTGGGGCTGGATAATATCCTGCCCATCATCTTGACGGTTTTTCTGGTGGCCTTTTCTCTGACCGCCCTGGGGTTTTCCATTGCCTGGCCCATGGATTCTTCGCAGGCATTTCATGCCATCGTCAATCTGTTTCTGATTCCTTTGTGGCTGGTATCAGGAGCGCTGTTCCCCTTGAGTGGAGCCTCCGGATGGATGCGGATTTTGATGCGGGTGAATCCGCTGACTTACGGAAATGAAGCTTTGCGCCAGCTGCTGTTTCCCGGCTCGACGTCCATTCTTCCGGTGCCCGAGTCGCTGCTGATTCTGGGAACATTTTCCGCCATTATGTTCGTCATGGCATTTATCATTGCCAATCGCCGGTCCAGAAAACCGGCAGGGTAGAGAAGGAACCTTCCAACTTTGATACCTGTAGACTTTGAAGCCGTGAAGCCTTACTTTCAGTTTCTTCCGGCCATCAACGCCACGCTCAACGGCCTGAGCGCCGTTCTGATTGCCGCCGGCATTGTCCTGATACGCAGCGGGCGGCGCACGGCGCATAAGCGGGTGATGCTGGCCGCGGTAACGACTTCTTCGATATTTCTTTTCTGCTATCTCTGGTACCACGCGCACGTGGGAGCGGTTCTGTTCAGGGCCCATGGCTGGCCGCGGCCGCTGTATTTCACCATCCTGATTACCCATACCCTCCTGGCGGCGGCAGTCGTGCCCCTGGTGCTGGTGACGGTAACCCGCGGACTGCGCGGCCGTCTGGAACGCCATCGCGCCAGCGCCCGCTGGACCTATCCCATTTGGCTCTATGTCTCGGTAACCGGCGTAGTGATTTACGTCATGCTGTATCACCTCTTCGCCGCGTAATTCCAGGCGTGACAACCACAGAGGGCACAAGCGGCAATGCCAATCGGGAGGGCAGGTGGGCGTGCAGGGGCCGATGCCGGCTACGCTAGACTCGATGAACTTGTGCCAAAAGAGAGCGGTGGTCTCTCTTCGGCAGTCCCACTGGGACGCGATTTACCTCCCATTAATTCATCTAGCAGCCCCAGGAGTTCAGTCGTCGAAGCAGTCGCACCGTAAACTTGCAGGTCCGACGCGTGCTCTTTAGCACGGTTTATCCCCCTTGCCGATGTGAAGATTATGATCGGAATTGCAGGATCATCAACCTCGACCTGGCGGATAAAGTCGATTCCGGCGAGGGGGAGGTCTTCGCCATCCTCCACCCTATGAAGATCAGTAATGATGGCCAGCGGACGGACTGGCATGTTGCGAAATCGATTAAGGCCGTCCTTGGTCGTGAGAGCTAGCTCGATGGTCGCACCCTCATCCTCAAGATTATCCACAATTTCCTGAATCATCTCAGGTCGGTCGTCAACCCACAGAATTGTACGATTAGAAAATCGCTTGCGGGTGTCGGTGAGTTCCGAGTTTGATTCGGAAGCTGGCACTTCATCACTTGTCGCTTTCGCTGGGACCGAGGGAGGAGCTGCCTTCTTGCGGGGTTCAATCACCAACTGCGGCGAGATTTCGATCATTGGAATGAGATCAACGTCTTGAAACGAATATCGAGAAGCCTTCTGCGGCCATGTTGGCCTAGCCGAATTGGGTACGCATCCATATTGCAATAAAGCCATCAGTTGTGGAATCTTTTCCCACGCGGATTTCGTTTGGGCCGCCTCCATCTGCGTTTTCTCCACCGCACCATCATTCGCTCCTGATTTCGAAGAGGTTTTCCTCAGAACTTCGCATGCAGCCTCCTCCAGCGTCGCGAGTAGCCATGGGTTTGCAGACAGATCAGCGATCAATCTTGGCCATGAGAGGCTAACGGCAACAAATTTTCCTAACTGCTCAAACGTGAGCTGTTGCTTCCCATCGTTGTCGTCATCAAAAAGCCCGAGCTGATTGGCGATATGGGCCTTGAGCCGGAAAACGTTCATGAATTGTTTCAACTT
>CAZUCM010000196.1:0-6425 GCA_964619235.1 uncultured Terriglobales bacterium | reverse complement strand
GATCGACCAGCGGAAGCTCGTACACCGCCCTGATTATGGCGCTTTCGGAATACTTCGGGGCGAAGGCAGCCGCCCAGATTGTTCCGGGCGGGGTCACCGTGATTGGCCCCGCATATTGAATGGACGTCGTGTGGATCGTGTCCTGAGAGGGAAGGGACTTGTCGGTGGTGTAGTAAATCGTGGCGCCCGGGGTGGTGTCGCTCAGCGATATGACCTGCGGACTACCATAAGGACCGGGCGGAACCGAGAAGATAGGCGGATTCGCGGGTGGATAGCCAATCGTGTAGTTGCCGTTGGCCACGTCACTGGCGGTGTACCCGGCAGCGGTGGCGATCGCCTTGATGATCATCGACTGGCTGACCGTCAAGGGCCCGGTATAGAGCGTGGAAGCGGTCGTCGGAATGGTTCCATCCAGGGTGTAGTAAATGGCCGCGCCCGGAGTGGCATCCGACAGGGCTACGGTTTCCGTCGAGCCATAAACGCCAGGAGCGGGCGTGAAAATGGGATAGCTGACCGGCGGCGTTCCCGCGGCGCTCAGCACCCCGAAGGGATACGCCGTCAACTCTCCCAACACCGGCGAAATGCTGCCACTCACCGAATCCTCGGTGGACGCTTCGTCGCCGTAGGCCGCGTACACATAGAGCGTATGCGCGCCCGTGGCGACATTACTTATCGAAAAACCGTAAGTCCCCGGGGCGGTGGCGGCGGCCATTTGCCATTGCTGCTGCATTGTATCGAGCTGGTAATACAGCGTGGTAGGCGTGGGAGCAAAAGGCGAGAAACTGCTGGTGGCATTGGCCAGGAACGACGGGCTCGCATTGGTAGTGGCGAAGATCGCGGTTCCGGCGGCGGTTTGGGAATCATCCACGCCCTGCACCTGCGCAGTGAAAGGAATGGCCTCGGCTGCCGCGGGAGTTATCACGGTAACGTCGTTATCCAGGCTGTTGACGACAAAGACCTGCTGGGTGGCGGAATTGAAGGCCACGGCGCTGGGCGAGGTTCCCACACTGACAAAGTCTGCCTTGTTCGTCGCCCCGTCGATGACCGCGAGGTCGTTGCCATCCTGGTTCACGACGTAGATCTGGTTGGTGACCGGATTCACTACAACGGCTGCGGGAGAGGAACCCACAGTAACGGTCGCGGTATCGTTTACCTGTCCATAGATGACCGTGACGTTGTTGCCGGTCTGGTTGGCTACGTAAATCATGTTCGTAACCGGGTTGACGTCAATGGCCGCAGGGCCGAGGCCAACCAAAATGGTGTAAGTTGTGGTGCTGGAGCCGTCAATCACGGTAACGTCGTTACTGCCCTGATTGGCGACATAGACGATATTGGTGACCGGATTTACCGCAATCGCCGCCGGTGAGATGTCGGCCATGATGGTGGTGGTGCTGTTGGTGACACCATCGATGACCGTGACATCGTTATCGTCCTGGTTGGCCACGTAAATCTGATTGGTGGCCGCATTGATCGCCAGCGCCACCGGCGTGGTTCCCACCGGGACCAGCGTGGAGTTATTCGTGCTGCCGTCGATGACGGCCACATCATTACTGTCCTGATCGACGACATAGATCTTGTTGGTGGCGGGATTGACCGCTATGGCCACCGGCGTGGTGCCGACGCTTATGCCGGGCGTCGTATTGTTGGTGGCGCCGTCGATCACGGTGACGTCGCTGCTGTCCTGGTCGGCCACGTAAATCTGGTTGGTGACCGGGTTTACGGCCACCGCCACTGGCATGGTTCCCACGGGAACTACTGCGGTGGTATTGGCCACGGTATCGATCACGGTTACAGTGTTGTCATTGGCGTTGGCAACGTAGATCTTCCCGGTTGCGGAGTTGGCGGCCACCGCGGACGGACCTTGGCCGGTGCTCACTGCCTTGGCGCCGTTGGCCGAGCCGTCAATGACCGTCACTTTTTGATTGCCCCGGTCGCCGACATAGACCTTATGGGTGACCGGATTGACCGCCACCGCCCGGGGGGCGCCGGGCGAGTTGAGCGAAAAGGCGCTGTTGGTTAGGCCATTGATGACCGTTACGCTGTTGCTGTCGCGATTGGCGACGTAGATGGTGTTGGTCGCCGAATCCACCGCCACCGACCGAGGCGCTTTTCCGGCGCTGATGGTGGTTGGAACCAGCGTGGCGCCGTCAATCACGGTCACATTATTGCCGTCGATATTCGCCACATAGACTTTGTTTGTTACCGGATTGACTGCGACCGCGCGCGGGCTGGTGCCGGCACTGACGGTGGCCGTAACGGAATTGCTACCGCCGTCGATCACCGAAACATTGTTGCTCTGCCAATTGCCTACATAAATCTTGTTGGTGACCGGATTGACCGCAATCGCCCGCGGCAACAGGCCCACGGCGATGGTAGCGGTAACTGCATTGCTGGCGCCGTCGATCACCGAAACGGTGTTGCTGTCGCGATTGGCGACATAAATCTTGTTGGTGACAACGTTGACCGCGAGCGCGCGCGGATAGGTTCCGACGCTGACCGCGCTGGCGCTGTTGGTGGCGCCATCAATAATGGTCACAGTGGCGCTGTCACGATTGGCAACATAAATGGTATTTGTGACCGTGTTCACGGCCACCGCGTCCGGGCTGGTGCCGGCGCTGATGGTGGTCGTGCCATAGGTGGTACCGTCGATCACCGTCACCGTGCCGCTGTTCAGGTTGGCCACATAAGCTTTGTTGGTGACCGGATTGACTGCGACCGCCTCGGGAGACAGTCCGGTGCTGACGTAGATCGTGTTGTTCGTGTCCGCGTCAATGATGGTTACGTCGTTGTCATCCGCATTGGCGACGTAAATCTGGTTGGTTGCAGTATTCACCGCGATACCGAAGGGGTTCCCGCCCACATGCACGGTGCCGGTGACTGTCTGCGCATGCAATACGCCCGGAGCGATAAGTAACAGGGAAGAGAGAGCTAGAAGCACAACGAGTAAAGCATACTTACACGTAAGCGTCGCACAGAAAGTCTTGCGCATGGAATACTCCTTCCCGCGAACAGGGCGGGCGCATTCATAAAATTTGGGGCCTAGTCGAGAATCGGTTGAGACCACAGCTCGTGGCACTGAAACCCAAACCAGCAAGAAGTCTTTTATCCTGCTGGGCGCCACCCGGTTCAACGGCTGTAAGACTTCTGGGTCCTGGTGAGCGCTGTAATTATCCCCCTAAGGGGGCTGATTTTCAAATTAATAGTTGTAGAAACCGGTTTGTTCCAAAACGGGAAGGTGGAGCGCCGCTGCGCTGAAATTTCTTTTTGAAAGCCGTGAAGTTGCCGGTTCTGCTAGGCTTTCTCCATGCGCAACCGGTGGTTTTTGCTGATGCTGATCGTGTGCCTTTGCGGACCGACCCTGGCGAAGGACCGGTATCAGCACTCTGCTCCTGTCGCCCTGGATCGCGAAGGTGAACGGTGGGCGGAGAAGACGCTGGAAAAGCTGACGCTCGAGGAGAAGGTCGGGCAGATGCTGATGGTCTGGGCGCGAGGGGAATTCCTGAACGTTCAGGACCCGGAGTATCAGCAACTGCGCGACGAGCTGTACAAGTATCATCTGGGCGGATTCGGATTTACCGTCCCGGTGCAGTCGGGCCTGTTGAAAAAGAGCGAACCCTACGAAGCGGCGGCGCTGATCAATGGGCTGCAGCGGGAATCCAGGGTGCCGCTCATCTTTGCCGCCGATTTTGAGCGCGGGGTCGCCATGCGCCTGAACGGCGCCACCGAGTTCCCGCAGGCCATGGCGTTTGGCGCCGCCGGCAAACCCGAGTACAGCGAGCAGTTTGGAAGGATTACGGCCGAGGAGGCCCGCGCGATCGGGGTGGAATGGAACTGGTTTCCGGTGGCTGACGTCAATTCCAATCCGGAGAATCCCATCATCAATACGCGCGCCTTCGGCGGGGATCCGCAGCAGGTGGGCCGTCTGGTGGCCGCCTATATTAAAGGAGCGCACTCCGCCGGAATGCTGACCACGGCCAAGCATTTTCCGGGACATGGGGATACCGATACCGATTCACACCTCGGACTGGCGCGGGTCGGTGGAAACCTGGAGCGGTTGAACTCCGTGGAACTGCCACCCTTCCGGGCGGCGATTGCCGCGGGAGTAGATGCCGTACTGGTGGCGCATGTGGCGGTGCCGGCACTGGATCCCGATCCGAATCACGTGGCCACGAATTCGCCTTACATCATTCAGAACGTTTTACAGAAACAGCTCGGATTCAAGGGAATCGTGATTACCGATGCCCTGGACATGAATGGCTTAATGCGGCTCTATAGCGGCAGCGGCCAGAACCCTTCCGCCCGGGCGGCAGTCGAGGCCGTGAAGGCCGGAAACGATATTGTGCTGCTTCCGGCCGATCTGGATGCCGCCTACCATGGGCTGATCCAGGCGGTGGAGCACGGCGAAATAAGCGAAACAAGAATCAACGCCTCGGTGTTGAAGGTTCTGCGGGCCAAGGCATCGGTTGGGCTGAATCGCGCACGGCTGGTTGATCTGGATGCCCTGCCCACGCTGGTCGGCAGTCCCAAAAGTTTGGCGCTGGCGCAGCAGGTGGCTGACGCGGCCGTCACCCTGGTACGCGACACTGGCAACCTGCTTCCGTTAACTGCCTCTCCGCCGGGCAGCAAAGGCGTATCCAGTCCGTACGCAAGTGCGGTGGAGACGGGCAATCGCGTGGTTGCCGTCATTTTTACCGACGATATGCGCAGTGAAGCCGGCCGCGTATTCGAACGGCAATTGCGGATGCGCGTGCCCGACGCCGACGTCATTTATGTGGACGAGAATACCGCCGCCTTTTCCACCCCGGCAGTATTGGCGGCTATCGCAAAGGCCGAAAACGTGATTGTGGCCGTGTATTCGTCGCCGTCAGCCGGGAAAAAAGTGATGGTGGGCGGTGAATTCAAGAACTCGATTGCGCTCGGCGATGCGCAGTCCGCACTGCTGAAAGGGATGCTGCAACACGCCGGCCAACGGACAGTGGTGGCCGCCTTGGGCAGTCCATATCTGGCAGCCGAGTTTCCTGAAATCCAGACCTATCTTTGCACCTTTTCCAGTGTGCCGGTCTCCGAGGTAAGCGCCGTCAGGGCCTTGTTCGGCGAGATTCCGATCGGAGGCCGCCTTCCGGTGGATATTCCAGGCATAGCCGGGCAAGGCGCGGGGCTGGATCGCGCGGCCCGATCCGCAGTCCGCTTGCCGGCAAAGCGATATGTGCGTGCTGGACGGAGAAACTAGACCCAGCCTGCTTTCATGATTTAGCCTTGCGAACGTGGACCATCCCTGTGAAAAATGTGGCGTGGTAGTCGAAGACGGCGTGGCGTTCTGCCGGCAATGCGGCGCACCGCAGATTCGCGTACGGAGCATGCGGCCGCAGGCCGAGACTTCCGTATCGACCGAAGTCCTCGCGAATGAGCTGCCGGACCCGCTGACGGGGAAATCCGAGGGAAGCTGGGAAGCGGCGCCTTCCCGCCGGTTTCCGCAACCCGCGGGCATACGCTGGGCGGATGCCTGGCGTAGCGCGGTTCTGGCGGGATTTTTCCTTACCGTTGCCATGGCGGTGCCAAATCCAATGCCTCTGGCCTGGTTTTTTGTGGCCACGGTTGTCACCGGCGGATTGTCTGCCGTGCTTTATTTGCGGCGTTCACGGCTGCCATTGAGCCTGGTGCGGGGCGCCCGTGTCGGAATGCTGGGCGGCCTGGCCGGTTGGGTGGCGTGGATTACGGTTTCACTCCTGATGATAGTCATGGGTGGCGCGCAACTGATCGCCAGTCTGCGGGAGGCCCTGCAGAAGGTGGTCGCCAATTCCGATCCCAAGGCCCAGGAAATTCTGGCCGCTCCCGGAGTCATGGCCGGAGTGGTGGCAATTTCCGTTTTGTTCGGGCTGGTGGTGGTTCTGCTATGCAGTGCGCTGGGAGGAATGATCGCGGCTAAGCTGTTCGGGAAGGGTCCAGGCGGGAATCGGGAGTAAGGTTTCCCGGCGATATTCTCAGGGCAGTGCCTAATCGCGCAATTGCTCCGTACCCCCTGGAACCTGTATGATTTTGCTGCAATGACGACCCAGCCAACCTCTCAAACTGTTTTGCGCGAAAAAGCGCAGTTGATGTCGGCGTCTGAGATCGAACGCACATTGGTTCGCCTGGCGCACCAGATTATCGAGAAAAACAATGGCACGGAACGCCTGGTGCTGGTCGGCATCAAGCGCCGCGGCGTACCTCTGGCGCACCGCCTCTCCAAGATGATCGAGCGCATTGAGAGCAAGCCGGTGCCGGTAGGCACGCTGGACATCACGCTGTATCGAGACGATCTGTCCACGGTGGATACCAAGCCGGTGGTGCACAAGATGGACATTGGCGCTCCCATCTGCGGCATGAACGTAATTCTGGTGGACGATGTGTTATACACCGGACGTACGACCCGGGCCGCGATGGAT
>CAZUCM010000195.1:0-6432 GCA_964619235.1 uncultured Terriglobales bacterium | reverse complement strand
GAAATTACCCGGCGGAGACGCTGCTCTTTTTTGTGCGGCTGGGGATGGCAGAAGGCGTCTAAGAACAGACTGTCAGCGCTTAATTTTCATTCGAGGTTTGGCGGCGGATTGCTTTCGAGGGGATTGTGCCGCTTCCATCTTCGCCGAGACCGCCAGCAATTCCGTCATCGTCGCCGGCGGGTTGCCGGAATCCAGCATTGCGCGAAAGACGGTGTACGGGTCGGTTTTCGACCCAGCCTTGCGCAACGTGTTCGAGTCGTTCACCCAGGCATAGACGATTACCTTTTCTTTACTGGAAAAGCGGTAGAAAAGACGATAGCGCTCGTGAAACTTCGCCCGGAACCAATGCCGGTTGTCGGCGCCCAAAGTATTGCCCTGGCGAAATTCCGCCGCGTTTGGTTCACGCGGAATAATCTCTCGAACATAGCGGTTGATCGTGGCCAGGAGCTTCGTAGCCGGCTGATCCTTGTAGCCCAGAGGATCTTTCGTTTGCAAGAGTTCCACCTGAGCGACAAGCTTCTCCAACTGCTGCCGGAAGAGCGGGTGCAGATAGAGCGTCCAGCCGTTGATCTCCATCAGAGCAGGGTGTCCTCACCCAAGGCTTCATTCGGCGAGGCAGAGATTCCCTTGACCAGGCGATCGATGCGCCGGGCCAGTTCATCGCTCATCGGCTGGATCGCTTCTGGCGCCTTGGCGATATCGCCGGCCAGAAAGGCAAGAAACGACGCCATCACCGGGTCGCGGCGCTCCGTGACCGGTTCGGCAACGGAAACCAGCATCCGGCCCGGTGCAATCACGTGGGCTTTCACCTCTCCGGTGAACTCAGGGTGGCTCTTGAAGAGGGCACGATCAAACCGGAAACCGAAGGAGTTTCCGGCTCGCATCTGCTTGCCGCGATACTCGTTCCCGCTGGAACCCTCGTGGCGTTGAATGATTTTGCCCTTATTTGCCCGCATAATCGCTCCACAAATATGTTACCACATTTGTGCTTACGTCAAGGCAATTGTTCTGCTGATAGGAAACGAAGGGACCGTCCCGTCTGTCATTGGCCGTCGCATTCAGCGATTGGCTTTTGGCTCTTCGCCAGAAGCTGTGTCCCTTGATTTGACAGAAATTGTTAAGGCCGCCAAAGTCCGCCAGGGCGCTCCTGTTTGTCGTTTCCCGCTTTTCGTTGGGAACGCAGGACTTGGGATTAAGAAAGCGGTAAGACCGCCAAGACCGCCGCCAAATGCACGCTATCTGAGAAACGGACAGCCTATGGCGGTCTTACCGCTCAGAGACCCGGCAACCGCAAAAAAACAGGTGCACCCTATAAGGGGTGCGGAAATTATTTGTCAAAGACCAGTGAACTGCGTGCCCCTGGGGGCGGAAACAACCGTTTCAGGTTCCACGTTTCAGGGCCGAACTACGGACTCCTGGCTACTGGCTACCAACTGCTGCTTTTCCTGCAGCTTCCAATACCAGTGGCCGCCTTGGCGGCGGGCAATGACACCGAGGCGGGCTTTGGCACGCTCCAGCGTGCGTTCGCTGATGCCCTCGACCAGGGCATTCTGCTTGATGCGCTCGACCGGAAAATCGCAGATCACCAACTGGCGGCGCAAGAACTGCTCAGCCAGTTCGCGCGCGCTGCCGGGCTCGAGCAGGGCGGGTTCCGGAGCCAGCAGGGCGGGAGCGGTGAGGGCGGTTTCTCCGGTCCAGCGAAAGCCGCCATTGGGATCGATGGTGTAACCCATGGCCGGGCCGAGCGGGCTGATGTTGGACTTCACATGCACCATGGCACGCTCGCCCGAGCCGTCGAAAGCGCACCCGGCCAGCATCTCGCTGCGTACGGCGCAGGAAAGATCAATGGAGCCGAAGCCGCGGGCCACGGCACGGCCGGTGCGAGCCTTGCTCAGATGGCGGATCAGCAGGATACAGCAACTGTTGACACGCGCCAGCCTGGCGAGAGCGTCCATCAGCGGACGGGTTTTCTGGGCGCGATTCAGTTCGGCGTCGAAGTAGGACTGGAGGGGATCGACGATCACCAACCCCGCCTCGGTCTGCCGGATGGCCTTGCCCAGAATGTCCAGGTCGGTAAGCTTCACGCGCGAGTAGCTCGCGCCCTCGCGGCTGGTAATGAGTTTTCCGTTCAACAGGTGAAAGCGTTTCGGATTGCCATGCAGGAGATCGAAGCGGGGACGCAGGATGTGTGCCGGATTGTTCTCCATGCTCATGTAAAGCACATCGACAGGCGGCGCCACGCCGGCGCCCTCCGGGCCATTGGTGCCGGGAATGCGGCCGGCGGTGAGGGCGGCGGCCATGGCCAGGGCGACGTAGGTCTTACCCACGCCCGGATCGCCGCTCAACATGGCCAACATGCCGCAAGGCAGAAAGGGCGGCCAAATCCAAGGCACGGGCTGGCCGTCGTATTGGCCCAGGTCCGCGATATCCGGCTTGGCTTCGGGTTTCACGAGTGGCGCTCCTTTCTGAAACGTATCGTGCCGCAGCTTGGGGGCCAGGTCAATAGTGTGGAAACGGGATTCTTGCAGTATCTGGTAGTTAGCGGTTAGTAGTCAGGGGCCGAAGGAGAATCCCGCGCAGAGACGCGGGAACGCTGGGGGTGTCGGCCACTAGCGATTAGCTGCTGGTCTTGGGTGGAAACCGGCCTTTTCAGGGTGCGAAATGCGCGATTGGCAATTGGCCCAAAGCGGCTCAACTGAAGTCTGGAATTTGGGCTGGAGGAATTGGACGGGAACAGTTCACCTGTCACGGAGTTTCTCTGCAAGCCTATCGGTCCGGCCCAGTCGGGCCGATGGCAATTCCTTGTACAAATCTAAGCGCTCGTTTGCTCCCCGCCGCGCTAAATCTCCACAAAATGATGAACGGACGCAAAAACGGAAACACGGGCGGGGATGATGGCGACCGGGAGCGCCTGGCTAGGCGGGAGGTCGAGCTGCTGACCGAGCAAATAAGCATTCTGTCCGACTCCGTGCCGCCTCCTGTCTCGGAGGGGTAGTCAATCCAGGCCAGGGCTTACGCATCTTCGTTCTGGGGCATAGAGACCTGCACGGCAAACGCAAACGCTAGCCGAACAGCATCGGCATTGTCGGTATCGGAGCGGCTACCTTCTTCGGGTAGAAGACGCCGATGACGACCCAGGACTTGGGATGGGCCAAGATGGTGCCGACAAAGAAATGGGTATTCCGGTCGGTCGCACACAATTGGCCAAGGAACTTCTGTTTCACCATCCCGCATGCCTCGTCCGGACTCGCACCACCGTCAACGCACCTCCAGTACAGGGCCCCGACCTCCCAGTCCTCAATCATCATCTGATGTTGGCCTTTACAGCGCGGGTCGTCGCACGCGAACTTGTACTGGAATTTCCACGGTACTTTGCGGGGCGGCTCCTTGCTGGCCCTGCGGTTCTCCCAAAGCCGCTGCTGATTCAGTTCGGCCTTGAAGGCTGGCTTCCAGTCCGTCTCTGCTGGAAACCACACGAGGTCGAACACCTCCTTGGGGCGCAAGATTCCCAAGGATGTCTTGTCCTGAGCTTGCTTTGCCTTAAGCTCCTCCATCGACTGCGAAGCCCTCGCCAAGGCGTATTTTGAGCGTTCCGCCCAGTTGTCCTTGGAAGGTATCGGTTCGCCGATGAGGCGGATGCTGTCGCAGTTCGGACGGTAGCTTTCCTTGCGCGAATCTCGCCCCGTGTGCTTTACGGCATCGACTTCCAACCACTGGTACTTCTTATACTGCTGGCTATAAGGGAGGTCGCGAAAGTTAACGGGATAGAGGCGAACAAAATCACCGGATTCGTTCACTCCAGCCGTGCATACGAGTTCATCATATTTTGAGGAGGGAATTGGAAAGGTCTTTACGGTGATGAGAACCTTGAGGTGCTCTGTCATTTTTACAGGTGGACTGTCCTGAGACCAGTGACCGCTGCAACTCGGGTCGCAAGACGACTGCGATGGCAGTCCACAGCCTCCTTCTCCATGCAGACGAGCACAGACGGCCTTGCCTTCATCAACGCAGCCACGTCGTCAATCTCGTCGCCCTTCGTTGGGAGAATTTCTCGTTCATAATGACCGAAAAGACGCTGAAAGTCCGATGAACTTTCGACGCCCTTGCGTTTCTCCGATGTAATCCCTAGCTCCGGTCGGTGGACGTATTCCAGGCCGACCTTGCCAGCGATGGTGGACATGGAACTTCTCGCGAACCCATATTTCCGGGAAACCGGGTTCGACCGCACATCTATAACGCGGCGAATACCAGCGCGCAGTAGCTTCTCGAAAAATCCATCAATTGAGCGGTCTTCATAACCCATCGTGTATACGGCAGCAGGTGCGGTCTTGGGCTTCGGCGTACCTTCCGGAACGAGGTCTTTGGCCTCGCTATTACAGGCGTACCACGGGTATCGGCCGTAGACGTCTTTCATCAGCCCCCGAAGGGTTAACTGCCCGTACCTGGAAAACGTGGCGAGAATTGCGCGTCCGACATCCCCCTCGACATCGTTCCCTTCCTTCTTTCCCGATGAGGTAACGGTCAGATTCTTCGAGGCTCCGGAAGATGCCTCCAGAACGTAGCCGTAGGCCACAAGTGCTTCGATTTCGCGATTCGCCGCGAACGAGTATGGGCCAAATTTGTACGGCAGAAACTCGTAAAACGCAGAGTCGGAACGGAGAAAGGTCTCCTGCCGAAGGAGGAACAGGAGCTTTTGAACCTGAGTCGCGGATAACGAGCCTCCAGCGGTGCTCAACAGTTTCAGGATTGTTCGTTGTCGGCGAAGCATACTGACAGCATATCAAGTTCGGCACAGGAGGGAAGTGACCAAGCTGACGCCTCCGGTCTGTCCGGCGTCAACTCTTCCGCCCGCCACGGCGGGCTGGGTTTTCGGCTGGATAGGCATTCGGCATCGCAATAGCAGCGCTGGCCGGCCCAATCTTCACCCAAAAGATGCAAGGCGCGGGTCAATGTCGAGAGCAGACCCTCTGCGCTCGCTCCCCGTTACGTCCGCCGCTGCTCCACCGCGCGCCTCAACTTTGACAGCGCCTCATTCAGAACTTTCCGCGGGCAGCCGAGATTCATGCGCATATGGCCTTCTCCCCCCGGCCCAAAGTCGGTGCCGCGGCTGAGACAGAGTCCCGCGTCGCGCAACATAAAATCATTCAGCTCGTCGTCGCTCAAGCCCAACCCGCGGCAATCGAGCCAGGCAAGGTACAGGCTATCGGCGGGGGCCACTTTGATTTCCGGAATTCCGCCGGCCAAGGTTTCGGCAAGCAGAGCGTGGTTGCCGCGAAGGTACTCCAGCAGCGCATCCAGCCACGGCGCACCGTGGCGATAGGCCGCTTCGCAGGCAATCCAGCCCAGCGAATTGGGATTATGCGCGCCCGCGCGCTCCAACGCGCGTTTCAGCTCGGTGCGCAAGCGCGAGTCGGAAACGCAGACATAGGACAATTGCAGGCCCGCCAGATTGAAGGTCTTGCTGGGAGCGCTGCAGACGAAGCAATGCGCGGCAAACTCCTCGCCCAGGCCGGCAAAGGGAATGTGCCGCATCCCCCGGTTGAGCACGAAATCCTGGTGAATCTCGTCGCTGACCACCAGGACCCCTTTCTCGAGGCAGATCTCCCCCATCGTCCGCAGCTCTTGCTCGCTCCAGACCTTGCCGACGGGATTGTGCGGATTGCACAGAATGAACAGTTTGGTGTCGCGGGTGATGGCATCGCGAAAGCGGTCCGGATCCAGCCGGTAGCCTTTTCCGTCCCACTCCAGCGGAACTCCGATCACCCGGCGTCCGTTGATCCGCGGACCCATATGAAAAGGCCGGTACACGGGCATCTGCATCAGCACGCTGTCGCCGGGACTGCTGAAGGTCTGAATGATGAAATACAGCGCCGCCACCACGCCCGGGGTCAGCAGCAGCCATTCCGGCCGAATCGCCCAATGATGGCGGCCGCGTTGCCACTCCACCACCGATTCGTAGAAACCGGGCGATGGATTGTCGTAGCCGAAAACCCCATGTTCCACCGCCCGCGCCAGAGCATCGATCACCTCTTGCGGAGCGCGAAAATCCATATCCGCAATCCACATCGGCAGCGGAGGGGTTTTGGTATTCGCCGGCAGGCGGCTGGGTGCGGCCCATTTGATGGATCCGGTCTTGGTCCGGTCGATCTCTTCGTCAAAGTTGAAATCCAAGCGGCGCTACCTGTTTTTCTGGCGCATGAATTCGACGAAGCGCACTTCGTCGGGCTTATCCTGTTTGCGCAGCAGGTGACGGACGCTGCGCCCGGTGGTGAGATGGACGACTTCCTCCGCCAGATTCTTGGCATGGTCGCCGGCGCGCTCCAACGCCTGGCTCATGAAGACCACATGGAAGCTCTCCTGCCGGGGAGCGCCTTCGGGATTTTCGATGTGGCGCACGAACAGCAAGTTTCGCAGCCGGTCCACTTCCGCATC
>CAZUCM010000194.1:0-6442 GCA_964619235.1 uncultured Terriglobales bacterium | reverse complement strand
GACGGCAAAGTTGGGAGCCGTAATGGTTAAGTTATAAGTGCCGCCTTCGAGGCCGGTAAAGGCATACTCGCCTTTGCTCCCGCTCTTGATCTCCTGTTTCCATCCGCTCGCGTTGCTCAGAACCACGACGGCGCCGATAACGACCGCCTGCGAGGGATCGGTCACATGGCCGTCAACGGCGGCCTTATCCGGCGCAGTCTTTGACGGCTGCTGGCCGATGGCCAGCGTTGCCGGCAGTAGCGCCAGCGCCAGTACGCAACCGGCACGAAACACTAAACTACGGAAACGCAACATTACACACACCCTTCGGGGATTCAATCCGGAAATCGGCTGCCATCCGTGGCATGGGGAAAGTCTCTAGCGATTCGACCCTGACAAGAAGCTACCACCACTTATACCCAAGATAAGGAGCTTTCTTATGGGTCATGCTACTACTCACTTCCGTATCACTTCACGAGACTATTCCACCAAACCAAAAAACAGTGACATTGCAGCTGGGCCGGAATGACCGATTGTATTGACGGCATGTTAACGGAATATTACAAAGAGTCACGGACAGCCGCGCGAGCAAAAAAAAATTAGTGTTATTTCGGCAGTGCCTGAGTGGTCGATTATGTTAACAGCATGTTAATGGAATGTTACAACGAATCATTTGCAGCCCAGCGAGCCGGAATCATCATGTCACCATCTCCTGGGGCGTCATCCTCAGTGAGTCCCTCCCGCTCCGCGGGAAGGACGGGTCGAACCTAGTTTTTTGACGGAGAGGACTGCGCTGCCGGCTTCGGCTGCGGCGCGGGCGCAGCCAGCGCCTGCAGCTCTTGCTTGACCCACGCCAAAGCCCTATCCCCACGGACTACCGCCTGGGTCTCGATCAGGGTCTTGTAGATCACCACGGTAGCGCGGCCCGGATCGGCGGTCACGGCCGCCCGCATTTTCTCTTTGGCGGCCTTCGGGGTGTTCGGCGCAAAGATGGCATCCTGCAGCCGGAACTTCTTCGTTTGAATCCTGGGAAGCCAATCGACCGGATCCAGAGGCGCCACCTTCTTCAGGAACTCAGGCTTCAAGTAGGCCGCTCGCTCCGTCTCCGGAACCACGGGCGAGGTGGCCAGCCAGTCCGGCCAATCCCCCCACGGGTCCACCGTATCCAGCACCTTAATGCGCGGATCGACGGCGGAAGCCAGAATCGCGATGCTGGCGCCCGAGTCTTGCGCGAACATTCCCACCCGGTCCATGTCCAGATCGCCGCGCGTAGCCAGATAGTCCAGCACCAACTGCACGTCGTGCGCGGAGACCGCCAAACTTTCCGGTAATTCGCTGATAAACCACTGTTTCATGGGCCGGTCGTGGAAGCGCTGCCCGCTGAGGGCGGAGACGAAGCCCACGGCGGCAAATCCGTCCCGGGTCACGGCCTGCTGGAAACTTGTATCCCGGAAGCGGTCGGTGTCCGATTTATAGCCGTAGAGATAGAGCACCACCGGAGGCTTTTGGACATTCTTGGGTTTCATCACGAACAGGTCGATGGGATCGCCCCAGCGCCACTGCACGCGCACGATTTCCAGCGTACAGGACGGGAGATCGTTCGCCCCCGAAGACATCGGTGGCACGGTCTGCAAATGGCTCTTGCTCAGAGCAGGGGAAGTCCAATCCTCGGTTACGGAGTTAAAGCGAGTGTCTTTGGGATCGGCAATAGGCGGAGATGCCGGTATGAATTGGGCCGCGCAACTCAGTGCGAGGCAGAAAGCCGCGGTAACAGTGACCAAGATGCGTTTCATAGATCCTAAACTTATAAAGTGGGCGGGCCGTCGGAGACGGCCCGCCGTTTCATAGTGAAGCATTGGGCAGGTTAGAGTTATTCGAAGTTAACCAGGCCGCCGGGGCCGTCTTGCGTGATCCCGGTTTCGCAGTCGTTAATGGGCAGAATGTAGCCGCCCGCATCGCGACCGGCTTCAATTCCGCAAGCCGCCTGGTTGGGCAGAACGCCCTTTCCGCAGGTGGAGTTGGTGCAGCCGAAGTGCGAACGTTCGATCTGCATGCCCGGATCCAACAGAACGGTGCCCGTGCTGTCATAAACCGGGAAGAAGGGAACGTAATCCGGGGTAGTGGTAACCGCGTATTGGTTGGAAGCGTTGACCAGATCCTGAGTGAGGCCAGCGGCGCTGCCGGCAACCAGGCGTACGACCGACCACGCCGGATACGAACCGTTGCGCAGGTTCGGGAACGAGTAAGAGAGGACCGGTGAGCCATTCACGAGGGAATAGTCGTCGGCCGCCCAGATTTGGTTTTCGTTGCAGGGGAACTTGCCCACGCAGCCGGCCACCACGTCATTGATTTTCGGCAACATGCCGTTGGCGGCCGCGGGTTGTCCCGGATCGGTCTTTCCAGGCAAGTTGTTCTTGTAGCTGTGGAAGATGGGATCGATGTCATCGATGGTGACATAGCTGTAGCTGGCGGAGTCGGCGACAGAGCTCACGTTCCCATAGCTGAAGAACGTGTAACCGATGCCGTCAACGCCGTGGTAGGTAATCGAGTTCAGCACCGACTTAACTTCGTCGCCGGTACCGATCGCGCGGAACTGGTAGCCGCTGGGCCCGCCGCTGAGTGGGTTATGGGCGACTGCGCCACCATTGACGCCATTGCCCGTTTCCTGGGGAAAGCGGTACACAGCCAGGTTGCTGGGATGACGCATAATGGTCTCTTCGAAGGTGTTGTACGTACCCGAAAGAGGTTCGCGCAAATAGGCGTCGAAGCCGGCGCAAGCCGGGCAATTGTTAAAGACGCCGGCTTTGTTCGAGGCGCCCGAGAAGACGGTTTCCAGTTCGAGCTCGCTGACATCGCTGAGGCCTTTCAACTGGCCACCGGCGTTGCCGTGAATCACTACAACCGGCGTGGCGCCCACAGGGATGGTGGTATAGCTGGAAGGAAGAAGGGCGCAGGTGAAGGGATCCTGCCCGAGAAGGTTGAAGGCCAGAACGTTGAAGGTGCTGCCGCTGCCACCGCCGGCGGCCAGGGCGTCTTCAACGATTCCGGTTCCCTTCAACTGGGCAAGCGTCGCTCCCTGCGTCTTTCCGGTGCAGTTCGGCGGAGGCGTACCCGCGGCATTGTTGGTGTTATATCCCAGCCCGCTGAGGCCGTTGCCGGACTGGTATTGCGAATTTACGCGCTGAATGGCGAAGAAAGCGTCCTCAGGACGAATATCGGTAGCGCCCACGGTAACCAGATTGGTAGCCGCTGTGTTACCGCGTTGGTTTGCAAATAGGGCCGCCACGTTCGCCGGCATATTCTGGCCAGCATTCCCCCAGAGCGCCTGGCTGAGGTTGGCGCCGCCATCGTCTGCGGGGCAGCCGGTGCTTGGGCACTCTACGTAAACGCCATACTTTCCACCGCCGGCGGAGCCGAAGTAGGCGCGATTGCCCACGACGGAGTCGACCGAAATGTACGCCCACACGTTCGGGTTGCAAGTGACACCATCGTTGCTGTTGCTATCCCATACGACCCAGGTATTGCCGGTGTCGGTGACGGCGGCGCTGCAGCTCGCTGCCTGGCTGCCGATGGCACACGGCCGGTTATCGACCAGATTGATTTTCGAAGCGGTGGTGTAGTGAGACGTCGGCGCAACCGCATCCGAGTCACCAAGGCCACCATTGTAGGCGCCCAGAGCCAGAGTTTGCCACATGGCCGAGGAGCCGGCAATCACGGTCAATGCATTGGCCGGACCCGGGTTGTAAGAACCGCTAGACGGGTTGCAGTACGCGGGAACCTGCGCAATAGCCAGCGGCGCAACCGCCATGATCGCGGCCAGCGACAGCACCACGAAGATCGATTTCATATTCATACGCGACATACTTTTGTATCCTTTCCTTTTCTCAAGGTTCAAATTGCGTTGAAGGATTGCGAGCCTTACCGCATTGGCCCGCCCTGTGCGCGTCTATAGCCACCGAGGGCCGACGCTCCGTTCGGTTCAGAGTCTGTTGGGGGAGACGCTCCTAAGAGAGCCCGGTTGAAGGAGAGGGTTAAGGGAGCCGGAAACGATATCTGAGCACCGGAACAACTGGGACCCGAGCTGAGTGCCTGCTTATACGCCCCGGGAAGCGAGAAATGGGCCGGAAGAACCGCAAGCTATCCACATGCTTCCAGATCTTCCGCTTGGACATGCACGGCAACGCTGCGCATGATGAGGTCGATGCTGAGAACCACACGAAGGCGATCGTTCTTGCGAATGATGATTCCCTCCAGGCCCGCCAATGGCCCGAAGCGAATGCGAGCGCGATTTCCCTCTTTCAGGTACGGATGGGGATCGACGCACCGCAAGTGCAATCCCGCGCGGAAGGCTTCAATTTCGCCGTCCGGAAGGGGCAGGGGTTGTCGCCCATTTCCGACGATGGAGACGACGCTGGGAATTTCCAGGACCCTCACCCGCTCCGTACAGGCGATCCTGACAAATACATATCCGGGAAAGAGCGGCAAGTCCACTTTGGCGGTAACTTGGTTTCTCCACTTTTTCGTGACTGTGGAGAGCGGCAGAAAGGCTTCGACCCCCTTCGTCCGCAGGTGCTGCTCAACCCGTTTTTCGTGGTTTCTTATGATGTAGAGGGCGAACCAGTAGCGGGATGGATCTTCCGGAAGCAGCCCCGGAATGGATTGGGCCACGGTTCCTGATGGCCTCGTCCCGCGATCTTCGAATCCACCGGACGAGGGGCAAAAGGCAGAGGCATCGCAAATCCGCTTAGTTCCGGTAAGCCCCAAGGGAACCATTTTTCTGTAGAGCTCCGCTATGCCCGCTTAGGCGGGTTAGTTTTCCACAACATCTTATGGTTGACCGGGAACCTGGATCTGCGTCGATACGGAAGGCGCCACATCGCCCACGACGCAGAAACGCTACTCCTAATTCCGGAACTTTCCTGAATTCTTGGCGGAATTGTGAGTTGCTGTATGCAACTACACATTACGTTGGAACTGTGAACAAATTATTACAGTCCAATGACAGAACCATTAATTTTAGAACTCTCTAATCTAGACAAGGGGAGACATTGTCATCCGTAAACGGGCTACGCGCAAGGTACTGCCCAGATTTTCCGCTGAAACAAAAGCTGTGACTACCAGTGGTTAGTTAGAGGAGCTGCGGCCGTGTCGCCCGAATCCATGTCTCCGCATCTTTGCGGAGCCGCGTGGCAAGTTCGAACATTTCGTCTGCTTCTGCGTCGGAGACAGCCCCGGCAAGGTCGTAGCTGCTGACGTTGCGCTTTTTGCGGAAACCATCGAAAGCGCCAATAACTTCGGAACCGGGCGCGATGGTGAACTCCAATGATTGGATAACGCGGTAGTGATGGTTGTCGCGCGTCGCTCTGTAGCCGGCAGCCGCCAGGGCGGCGGTCGCGGCCTGGAGGCCGGAGTTGTAGGCGATCACGAAGCGCCAGTCGGCAGGCAACTTCTCCACTTGGCACGCTGCCAAGTCCCGATCCGAGAGCGCGAGCAGGTTCGCGATCTCGTCGGCGCTCGTGGCGTGTTGCACCAGCCAGCTATTTTGCAGCCAACTCTGTAAGCTCATGCTCGCTTCCCAACACAAAAACTTTCTTCTCTCGCATTACACTTTTCAGGAAGTGGTTCCTTGCCGCCAGTTTTGATCGGAATTCGGCCACCGGGAATACGGTGGGATTGATCTCCCGGTCGAGTGCCCTCTGCGCAGGGCCGAGCGCGGATACCAGCTCGGCAAAACCTATGTTTCCCAGGACCATGAGATCCACGTCACTGCTGGCTCGTTCCTGTTGACGCGCCACCGAACCGAAGACAAAGGCGATTTCAATCTGCGAACTCAGCGGGGCCAGCGCAGAGCGAATGGCGTCGTGCATGCCAGCGGTCTTGACCATCAGGCTCTTGATCTCTGAAAAAATCGGGCTTTCGGAATTCGCCTGATACAGAACCTGGTTGCCCTGGGTCTTTCGAACAATCAGACCCATCTCGACTAGGCTTTTCAGTTCTCTTTGCAAAGCGCCGTGGCCGGTGCCAATCGCGCGGGCAAGCTGCCGAACGTAGAATGATTGGTCGGCGCGGCCGTACAGCACGGCCAGCAGGGTGCCGCGCGTCTGACCGAATAAGCTCCGGCCGCTCCCTTGCCTGGATAACGTACCCATTACGAGTACGACTGTACTCATAATGGGGATATTATACAAGCGTTTTGTTGGGTGTAGGCCCAGTGCTCCTGCTGGGTAAATGCGGCGGTCGAGGAGTCACACGATGTCCGGTAACAACGGACAGAAACTCACTTCCGCCGGGAACAACGTTCCGGTGCTTGGCGTTGGCGTTCGGACAGATGTGGCACCCCAACCACTGCGCGACGTTTTGCTGATGTCGCAGGATTTGGGATTGTTTCCGGATGAGGTAATTCGAATGCTGGCTGCCCCCCAGGGATTCGAACCCCGATATGCTGATCCAGAGTCAGCTGTCC
>CAZUCM010000193.1:0-6447 GCA_964619235.1 uncultured Terriglobales bacterium | reverse complement strand
CCATCTAAAATCGTTGCGCGAATGCTTACTGATTATTGCAATTTGATGTAAGGCATACAGCCATTCCGGACGCAAGACAACGGCGCCTTTTTTCGAAAAATGCTGAATGCTTACCGGGGCCCTGTAAATATCGAAAATACTGCCGATGGTCGAAAAGGGTACTTCGTTCCGGGGCAAGTATCAAATGATTTTTTGAGTGATAAAGCCACTTCTTCGCGGCTCAAAGGTCAGGTGAAACCAGTTTGTCCGTAAATTCAGTCGCACTTAATCGTAACATATTGATTATAAAGAGAAAAGCATGTATTGAGGGGCTGGGTGGCATTTCCGCCTGTTTGTGCTGAATTTCGCGCCCTCCGGCAATGCAGGGCAAAGCGGCAAAAACCAGGCGGCAGAAGTTTTGGAGGGAATCTTCCATCCCCCGGGAGAGGGAGGGGGAGGTCCCAAGGTGGGATTTTCGTCCGCAGCCGTGGATGGTTCACTGGCAGCAGAGGGAAATCATGATGCGAACCACAGGAATGGCGGTGACATTGGCGGTGCTGGCCGGGCTGTTTCCTTGCGCTTCGTTGGCCGGAACGTCGGGAACGTTGACCGTAAGTGCGACGGTGAAGAATTCCTGTGCGGTGTCATCGGACGGAGCCCTGGGCTTCGGCGAGTATGATGCTTCCGGCCCCAATGCCACCGCTCCGCTGGTTGCCCAGTCGAGCCGGGTGCAACTGCGATGCACGAGTGGAACCGCGGCAACGATTCTGCTGAGCCAGGGGACGAATCCCGGCAGCGGTTCGAGCGATGCCGCTCCGCAGCGCGCGCTGGCGAATGGAAGCGCCCGGCTGAACTATCAGCTATACACCTCCGCCGCGCACGGCAGCGTATGGGACAACGTGCGCGGCGTGTCGCAGACGGGAACCGGAACTTCGCAGGCGATCAATATCTACGGCGTCATTGCCCCGGGGCAGAAGGTGCCTGCGGGCAGCTATTCGGACCTGGTGGTGATCACAGTGAACTACTAGCGCTCGCTTTTGCCGCGCTAGCCGGCGAGGTAATCTTGTTTCGATTGGGATGCGGGCAACCCTAAGGTCGCCCGATCAGCCGAGGCGATAAACTTTGGCAAGTTCCGCCAAAACACCGTCGCGGGTAACAGTGCGCAACCCAAGCGATTTGAGGTCAACATCCTCACCGCTCATGCGGGAGATGAAGTCCCGAAGATCTTTCTTGACGACCTCCGGGGCCTCGGGGTCGCTGGCAGGATCGAGAATCTGGAACAGTCGGAAAACATCGTTCCTGTGTTTTTTGATGGTCCGGCTGTCGATTTTCTCGCCGCTCCTCTCGCGTTCGGTCAGGTCCATCCATGCCCGCGCCTTCAAGGCGATCAGGTGCGCGGCTCCCACCAGAGGGAGCCCATCGACTTCCGTCCTGCCGGCGCGGATGAAAGCGTAGTAGTCGCCATCCATGAGAATCGCAGACAGGCTGGACAATTCCTCTTCAACCGGCAGGGGCGTGAGGTGGCTGCCTTCTGCAACCTGTAGCACATCGGGCTGCCGCGAGAACAATTCCAGCATGAAAGGGTAGTTCTCGTCGGCGGGCTTCTGGAAGCGGTAGTACTGCTTCTGGCCGGTGGACTTCTCCTGGATCTCGTATCCGCCCAAACGCACGAATGCCCAGAATGCCCGGACGAACGCGGCATCCACCGCCTCGACCCACAGGACGATATCGAGGTCTTTTGTCGCCCGGAACGCAAGTCCGGCGCTGGTCATGGCGATGTCGCAGGCGGCGCCGCCGATGAGCACATAGCGGTCGGCGTAATTGTTGAAATGAGCCCGGAAAATGTCCAGACCCTTTACCATTCGAGTTGCCTCATCATCTCCTCCAGCGCAGCTTCCGTGCGCTCGTCGTGATCGCCCTGCATGGAGAGGTAAAGCGATAATGGGTCAACAACATCCCCTTTGGCGAATAGAGCCGGCGCATATCTCCAGACCTCAATTTCGTGAGCATCCGTGTCCAGCACTGGCACCTCGATGGCCTTGTGTCGCTGCCGCAGCAATTTCCAATCTTCCCGGCTCAGCGCATAGGTCTTATGCTCCGGCGGCGCGAGCATACTGTAGTGGGCCAAAGCTGCGAGCCCCGCACGGAATCCATTTTTCCCGAGTTCGGTTCGCCGAATGAACAATCGTTTGGCTACCGGGCTGCGAAGAAACGGCTGCGCCTTGGTCCAGATTTCCTGTCGTCGTCCGGGGAAACGAAGGCAACGCTCCCGGCCTCGCACCGTCACTTCGCCAAGGTTCGCAGCCTCTAATTCGTCAAAGGCACGCGTCATCGTCATGGCGGAATATCTCAACTGTTTCGCCATCTCCAAAGGAATTAGCAGGTCTCCGGCGCCGCGGAGCAGCGCATGAAGGACGACGGCCTGGGTCGCAGGGCTGAACGTTGGGGCTTCCGAACGAAGCCTGCGGAAATGCTCGCGCAAATCAATCGCCAGCATCGGCAGATACATCTGGTTGCCCGGAACGATGAATGGCACCTTGTGCTCGATCAGCCGCTTTCGGTTGTAGGCGGTCACCTGGTCGCGGACGTAGATCACCTCCCCATCCTGCTTGGTTCGAAGCAGATCCATGTGCTTGCGCACGGTGGCAGGCGGCTGTTCGACGTGGCTGGAGTCGATCACAAGCAGGCCGTGCATCCCCAGCAGGTCAACCCGGGCGAAGCGATACCGTTCCTTAAGGAAGTGTGGCAGCCGCTCGCCACCGCGCCAAGGCGTGATGGTCGCGCCGGCGCCAAGGGCGTCGTGAAGGTAGCGTTCGAGGTTTTGGAGTACAGCCTGCACTGGCGGCTCCGCACAAGTATTATGCACGATAACATAGCAAATGTTATCGTGCATTGCAAGGGTTACAACCAGGGTCTGGATAATGCATTGCCGCACGAATCCCCAGGGTACGGCTCAAGCCGCGTTCTGGGGCATGTCTCAAAATCCCTGTCCGCGGCCAATTCTTAGGCTTTTGAATCTTCAGGCACGGGGCGCCCATGCTGAAGCGTTCCGAAGAGGACTGATTACAGAATAGCTTCTTGCCGGAACCCGTAGTCGTCCCATCTGACACCGGGTCTCTTCGATGGAAACGAGGTGCCTGTTCCCGGAGTCCGGGATGCGGGCAACCCTAAGCGGCGCGCAGTGATGCGCAAATCTCAAAGAACCAAGCTGGCATCGGGTGTTGCAACTCCCACTTGATGCTCATCGGGCGACTTCCAACATGGCACAGGTAGCGTAATGGCCCGAGGAAAACGAATGGATCTTCTTTCCTGGGTCGGACGAACAGCTGAAACTGGCTTCCATTTTCACACTGGTTGATGTAACGCTGGCCGGTGGGTGATTCGTCGCTGGTTGTGCTTTGGGATTGCCAGTGAAAACATGTCTGGCTGATCGCGTAATCTTCGTAGCGGGTTGACGGTGAAAAAGTTTTCTCCGACTTGTCCAGGGTGACGAAGAGGACCTCTGTATTCATGGCGGAAATGAAAAACCGGCCCGTTTGTGTATCACGCGCCCCGACGCGGTGCGACATTCCAAGTCCCACCAATATTTCGTCCCGGGTATAGCGCCGATGTAAGAAGATTGGGCAATCGGCGATGAGAAAATATTCCTCGGCGTGGAACTTTACGCCGTCTAACAGTACGTTGCACAGCTCGTGGAATTCACTTCTGACGAAAAGGCTATGGGAAAGCTGTTGCGCCGCGATAAGCCGATCACCTGTTTGCGCGCGTTCCTCCCTTGATAGCAGGCGGAAGGTGAGCATCTCCAGCATTCGATTTTCGGCGAGCGTGAAATCGTCGGGCGGGCATTCTGTTCCTTGAGACAGGCGGAGGTACAGGGCAAGGCGTTTGATCGAATCCACATGCAGCAATTGGTGGAAGTGCTTAATTAGGCGGAGTTCGCCCTCCGTCGCAGCATGCGGAGAGAGGTGGCATTGGCGCGGACGATCGACTGCTTCGACTACCGGCCTTATCCCAGCAGGATCCTCCGTGTTGGAATGAGTAGATTCTTTCGATTGGCACAAATGGTAATTTGCCGCAAGTTCGGCTTCGTTGTGGAGCGCCCCCCAGCCCCCGACTGAGGGCTTGTAAACATCGCTTAGTTCATAGCCGGTCTCCGATAAGTACTCCAGTAGCGTTGGGCAGCGTTGGTGAAATTCTGCGGTCGCTTTCAGTTCCTGTACCATCCGGGCCCTGCTGGTCAGCAAGCGTGTCTTCAGGTTTTCCAATACCAACCTGCGAGATTCCTTATCGAGGCGAAAGTAACAGTTTCCGGGAAGGGCCGTAATGCCCGTATCGAGTTCGTGTACGATCTGCTGCCGCGTTCCGCCGATCAGTCCCCGAAAGCGCTGGTCGAATCGAAACTCTCGCCTTTGGTTGCCGATGAAATCCAAAACAAGGCAACTATTCTTGCCGGTATCAAGTCGAAGTCCGCGGCCCAACTGCTGGAGAAATATCGTTGCGCTTTCGGTAGGCCGGAGGAATAAGACGCAGTCGGCCTCTGGGATGTCGACTCCTTCGTTGAACAGGTCCACGGTGAACAGCACATTCACCATCCGGGCTCGAAGTTTGGCGGAGGCCTGCGCTCGGTCTTCGTCAGGAGATTCGCTGGTGATGGCCATTGCTGGTATGCCGGCACCCTGAAATGCCTTGGCCATGAAGCGGGCATGCGCGATGCTTACGCAGAAACCCAGGACACCTGCCTGCCGCCAATCACCGTATTTGTCCCAGAATTCGTTAACAATCAAATTGGCACGACGTTCATTACCCAGGTACTGCCGTTCGAGTTCGCCAATGGCATATGAACCACGTGTCCAGGAAAGCTGCGAGAGATCGGTTCCGTCGTAAATGCCGTAGTAGTCGAATGGAACCAGGTACTGGCGTTCGATTGCGTGCCACAAGCGCATTTCGTCGGCCATGCGATTGTCGAACCACGGAAGGATACTCTCACCATCCATGCGTTCGGGAGTCGCAGTTAGACCCAAGAGGATTTGCGGACGTAGCGAGGAGATGATGTCTCGGTATCCCTGGGCGGGCACGTGATGGGCTTCGTCGAGAACGACAAACGCCCAGTGGTTCGGCCCGCAAGACTCAAGGAGTCCGCGACTGCGGAAACTCTGAATGGTCGAGAAGAGATGATCGAAACTGACAGGCTCTTCGTGACCATATAAAAGATCCCCGAAGGATTCGTCGCGCAGTACGTGACGGAATTGCTCGCGCGCCTGCCTCAGCAGTTCCTCGCGATGGGCAAGAAATAGCAGGCGCGGGCGGTTTCCATGAAAAGGTTGACGGGCATAATCGAAAGCGGCAATCAAGGTCTTGCCGGTGCCGGTGGGAGCAACGACGAGGTTGCGAAAATTTCCCCGGTCGGTGCGCTCGGATTCGAGTTGGTCAAGGGTGGCTTGCTGGTATGGGTGTGGACGAAGATCGAAGAACACCGGCCGCTCGGCCCCACGGACAGGCCCCTTGCGCGCGTCTTGCAAGGATAGTTTTACGCGTTGGCAAAAATCTTTATCATCGGAACGGAAGAGTTCAAACTCCTCATCGGACCACAGTGAATCGAAGGCGCCATGGAAACGCTGGACGATGTGGGGAGCTTCCACTTCGCTCAGTTTGACGGTCCACTCTATACCGTCCTCCAGCGCTGGGCCCGACAAATTTGCCGAACCGACATAGACGCTACTGAAACCGCTGTCGCGTTCAAAAAGCCAGGCCTTTGCATGCAATCGCCGCCGCCGCCCATCCAGCGAGATTTTGACCTCAACGTTGCGCAGACGGGCGATTTCTTCAATGGCGCGAAAATCGGTTGCGCCGATGTAAGTTGTCGTCAATAGCCGGATCGGGATACCACGGTCGGCGAGTTCCAAGAAAGGTTTCTTCAGACGTTGCCAGCCGCGCCACTGAACAAAACTGACGACCATGAACACACGATCGGCGCTTGTCATTTCCTGCTCAAGTTCAAAGCCAAGTCGGGGCTCGCCCACAGCATTCATGAGCAGATTGCTAACTGCAAGCGGCGTCGTGGGTCGTTTCGGTGGTTCTGGCCCGCTATAAATGGCACGCAGAATCTCGCCAGATCGGTCAACCGGGTCGAAATCCTTCCGGCTTTCCTCTTCGAGGTCGCTTTGGTCAAGAAGTTTGTTAGCAAGCTCGATTTGACGCTGCTTGCGATCAGCGGACGGAAGGCTCCTGAGAGCCAATTTAATCTGGCGAACAAGGTGACGAGCTAGGTAATCGGGGCAATCGTTCTCTTCCAGTTCTTCGGTCTGGACGCTTAAGTGAGTGGGATCCAAGGCTTCGAGCGAACGACGGAGTCGTCGGGTGATCAGCTGATCGTATAGACCTTCCTTGAGGTCGTTCATAGCCGAAGAGAGCTCCTTGTGATTTTGGCATTCTAAAGTGGTCCACTTCGGCGGTTTGTTTTGGCCCACC
>CAZUCM010000192.1:2958-6478 GCA_964619235.1 uncultured Terriglobales bacterium | reverse complement strand
CTTCTCCTGCAAGAGGGCAAGTACCGTTGGCGTGATGAACGCAGGCAGCGTCGGGCCAATGCGAATATTGCGGATGCCCAGATACAGCAGCGTAAGCAGGATCGACACCGCTTTCTGCTCATACCAGGAAAGCACCATCGAAAGCGGCAGGTCGTTGACGCCGCATTCGAAGGCATTCGCCAGCGCGACGGCTATCTGAATCGCCGAATAGGCATCATTGCACTGTCCGATGTCCAGCAGCCGGGGTATGCCGCCGATGCTTCCGAAGTCGAGCTTATTAAAACGGTATTTACCGCAGGCCAGCGTCAGGATGACGCAGTCTTGCGGCACGGACTCCGCGAGTTCGGTGTAGTAGTCACGGCCGGAACGGGCGCCGTCGCAACCGCCGATCAGGAAGAACCGCCGTATGGCTCCCGCTTTCACGGCGCCGATCACTTTATCGGCTACGCTCAAAACCGCATGGCGGCCGAAGCCTACGGTGATCTCGTCATTCGGACCGTCTTCGGCAAATCCCGGGGCCTCCAATGCGGCGGCAATTACCGGGCTGAAATCCCGCTCTTCAATGTGCCGGACACCCGGCCAGGCTACCGGTCCGCAGGTGAAGATTCTGCCTTTATAACTTTCGCGAGGCTGCTGCAGGCAGTTGGTAGTCATCAGGATCGCGCCGGGAAATGCCGCAAATTCCGCGGCTTGATCCTGCCATGCGCCGCCGTAATTGCCGGCGAGATGTGGAAACGTCTTCAATTTCGGGTAGCCGTGCGCCGGCAGCATTTCGCCGTGCGTGTACACCTGAATGCCGAGGCCCTCGGTCTGTTGCAGCAACGCGTGCAGGTCCGCCAGATCGTGGCCGGAGATCAGGATGGCCTTGCCTTCTTTTGGATGAAGGCGCACTGCGGTCGGCTCCGGATGTCCGAAGGCGTCCGTATTGGACCGGTCCAGCATTTCCATGGTTTTCAGGTTCACTTCTCCCACCCGGAGCGCCATCCCCAGCAACTGATCGAGCGCCGGCGCCGGTGCGGTAAGGAAATCCAGAATCTCGTGAATGCCCGCGTAGACTTCCGTATCGGTAACACCCAGTTGCCGGGCATGCTCCGCATAGGAGGCAATTCCCTTGACCCCGTACAGGATCAACTCCTTCAGATTGGCGACCTCTTGTCCTTCGCTGTCGATACGCAATGGAATCAATGCCGGCTTGGTGCCGGCTGCGGAATCGATAAGATCGGAGACCGGTTGCCAGACCGCCGGACCCTCCAACACCGCAACCGTAATCCCTTTTGTCCGGCAGGCATTTTCGTACATATTCCGGGCCGTTTCCCGTATCGTGACGGCACGGGATATCAATGCAGCCAGCCGCTCCGGGTCGAAATTGACGTTGGTCAGCGTGGCGAACAGCGCCTCAATGACAAATCCGTCGATCCGGGAATCGGCAGCGCCGGCCTGTCGCGCCCGATGTGCATACATGGAGACGCCTTTGAGCGCTTCCACCAGAAAATCCTGCAGAGTCTCAGTGGTTTCGTCCTTGCCGCAGGCGCTGCTCTGCTGGCAGCCTTTTCCCTGGGCCGTTTGCTCACACTGGAAACAAAACATTGTCGATTGATTCCTTCGGAAATGAATTGAAGTACCAACCCGACCTTACCGGCCCATCTGGAAGGTGACGATGACAAAAGTCACAGACCGGAGCCGTGCGCGGCATTTTCCGGCTTTCGCTGCGCCCACGCGCGCCAGTGTTCGTTTCTCAGTGATCCGAAGGCGGAAAAACTCTAGAAAACGGAGGTGTTATGCGGGGGAATCTGGAACATACCCTTGTGCCTCACTGACTGCGAGACACAAGGGTGAATCTCTTCTGGCACGAAAAACTATCGAGCGCTGCCCGCCGGCTGAGACCCTGCAACTTCATGAAGGGACTCTCCATTGGTTTTCTGCACCAAATAACCGTCATCTTGCGCCGGCCATATCGCTTGGATGAAGTGCTTGTCGTCCTTCATTCCGAAAGAAATCTTCGGCACTCCCTGCGCCGTCTTGTCAGCAGCAATACGAGGAAGATACCCAAGTGCCACGATGTTTCCGGTGTCATGATTCTTTATTTGCACCAACCTGTCGTTCACGCTGAAATCGTAATTACCGGCAGGAAGCGTCTTTCCGTTTACGACAAAATCAAAAGGAATCTTCGCTTGCAGGATATTACCTTGGCCAAAAGCACTGGCCACCAGCAATCCCAGCAACCCCAATAGCAGAAGCGGTTTCTTCATTGTGCTCAACCTTTTCCCCATCCTCTAACGATGGCCGGAACCTGCAGCATGACGGCTGGGGAACAAGCTGTATTAGTAAATTGAAGTTTGATTACAAAATAAAACAACTAAGCGGACCAACCATCTGATGCGATGCTTTGAGGATTAGATATCCAGCTACTGCAGAATATGGATCAATGGGCGAGAAATTTTCTGGAGATTTCCACAGGCAAGAAAAAAATGATTACGGCGAAAGGATTAGGCGGCAAGCCTTCTTGTCGAGGGGGAGTGGATCGACAGCTCATCTAAGGCTTGCCGGAGGACTTCGAGTTGATGACCGTGACCGCATCGCGGCCCCGTCTTGGGTGCCGGCCGGTTGCTACTTTCCGGACGATCCTCCCGAGGTGACTGATGACGGATTGATTCGATAGGCTGCCGTCGCGACTACGCTGCTCGTGAACCCAGTGGCCTTGGCAACCGCGGCTACGGACTCCGTCTTCGAGACCGTTACCGGAGCCGTATATTCCTTGGCCGTTGTACTGTCCGCCGGGCTGGAACCGTCGGTGGTGTACATGATGATCGCGTTGCTGGTGGTGGTTCGTATGGTTACCGTCTGCGCGCCAGTATAGGTTCCGGCGGCAGGACTGAATGTGGGCGCAACCGCTGCCGGCGGAGTGATTGTATAAGCCGCCGTAGCCGTCTCGCTGTTGACGGTAGCACCAGGAGCATCGGCGAATGCACTGAGGGTTTCGCTTTTGGAAACGGTGACCGGCGCGGTATATGCGATTCGAGTCGCACTGCTCGCCGGGTTGGAGCCGTCGGTGGTGTACACGATCGACGCGTTACTGGTGGTCGTCCTGATCGTCACCGTCTGCGCGCCGCTGTAAGTCCCGGCAGCGGGACTGAAAGTTGGGGCAGCCGCTTTCGGCAACGTGATCGTATAAGCTGCCGTAGCCGCCTCGCTATTCGTGTATCCCGCATGCGTGGCAACGGCTTTAAGAGTTTCCGTTTTTGAAACGGTAACCGGAGTCGCATATTTAATAGCAGTCGCGCTGGTCGCCGGACTGGAGCCGTCGGTGGTATAGAAAATCGTAGCGCCGCTGGTTGCCGTTTTGATGGTCACCGTCTGCGCGCCGCTGTAGCTTCCGGCAGCGGGACTGAAGGTGGGCGCAGCCGCTACCGGCACGGTAATGGTATAGGCTGCCGTAGCCGCCTCGCTGTTCGTATACCCCGCAGCCGTGGCAACGGCTTTAAGAGTTTCCGTTTTTGAAACGGTAACCGGAGTCGCATAT
>CAZUCM010000192.1:0-2858 GCA_964619235.1 uncultured Terriglobales bacterium | reverse complement strand
GCGGGACTGAAGGTGGGCGCAGCCGCTACCGGCACGGTAATGGTATAGGCTGCCGAAGCCGGCTCGCTGTTTACCGTAACTCCGGGTGCATCGGCAAAGGCAGTAATGGTCTCCGACTTGGAAACGGTAATCGGCCCCGTGTAAGAAAGCCGCGTCGCACTGGTCGCCGGATTGGTGCCGTCGGTGGTATAGCAGAACATTGCATTCGGGGTTGCCGAACTGATGGTCACTGTCTGCGTTCCACTATACGTTCCGGCAACGGGACGAAAAGTTGGCGCAATTGCCGCAGGCAAGCTGATGGTATAAACGGCCGATGCCTCCGGGCTGTTGGTGTACCCGCTCGCCTCGGTAACGGCGATCATCGTCTCCGTTTTCGCCACCGCTACGGGCGCCGCGTATTTCACGGCGGTCGCACTGGTCGCGGGATTGGAGCCGTCCGTGGTGTAGTAGATGGTCGCCTTGGGCGTCAACGAACTGATGCTCACTGTCTGCGTTCCGTGATACGCTCCGGTTGCCAGGCTGAAGACCGGCGCATCCGCCAACGGCGCGATCGTATAGACGCCGCTACTGACAGCACTGGGCTCTGCGAAACCGGTCACGACCGCAATCGCCTTGAGCGTCTCCGAGGAGGAGATGGTAATCGAATCCGAACTGGACAACGATGGCGAGCTGACGGTCGGCGTGCTTCCGTTGGTGGTGTAGTGGACCGTCGCGGACAGAGAAGTGGGAGAAATCAGGGTCACCGTCTGCGTCGTGCTATAGGAACCCGGAACCGGCGTGAAGACCGGTGCGGCCACTACCGACCCGGGCACCGTTACCGTGACGGCCTGACTCGTGCTTCTGCCAAATGCATTCGTCGAGATCAACGTGTAGCTTCTGGTGACCGTGGGGGAGATGGTAACGCTCCCGCTGCCGGCCTGCACCGGACCAATCGTGTCGATGTAATCGTAGGAATCGCCGCTGAGGATGTAGCGGAACGTCACCGGAGTACCGGAGCTTACGCTGGTCGCGGAGACGCTGAAGCTTCCGATGACGGGCACGGCACCGGTGGGCGCGCTGGCCGAATCCCAGCCGGGGAATTCCGGGGCCATCTTTATGACTTCAAAATTCTCCGAGCCCACACTCTTCAGATTGCCCAAATCGTCATCGTCCCATCGCGGATCCGAGGCGCCCTGGAAGAAAAAGTAGCCGCCGTTGTCCGCCAGGATCATCCCGTATTCCTTCATTGCGGTCAGAATGACCTGGTTCGCAGGGGAAAATCCGGAGATGTCATAGCTGGCCTTTAAACGTATCCGCATCCCCATGACGTTCGAGACGCCCCAGGTATTGCCCGCGGCATGCGATGCGGGAGGGACAAAGTACCCGCTATTGGCATCATCTTTGGTGTGCGCCATGGTGAAGCGGATGGCATGATGGATAGCGCCGGAGGCAACCTCGTCGTAACGCACCAGGCCGGGGAAGATCGGCAGCCCGGCAGCATCGGCCGAGGTCCAGCCATAGGGACGGGACTCATCATTCTTCATGTCCCACATGGCCATGCTGGAGGCGTCCCACTGCCCGTTGCAGTGATTCGTGTTCCACGTCTCATAGAGCACGCACTTCGCGCGGTCCAGCACCAGCACATGATAATCATTGGTCGTATTGTTCGCGCCCCCCTGGTCCGGCCAGGACGAGCATTCGATCTGGCCTCCCTCAATGGGTGCGGTATTCGGGTACGGCGCCACAACCACATCGCTCTCCCCCGGGTAATCAATCACATTGATCGGAACCGCGGGGGTCTGCGTGGAATCCACCACAACGTAAGGAATTCCATACATGCTCTCGGAGCCAAAATCCGGGTGGAGGGACAGTCCGGCAAATCCCGCGGCGGAGGTAATCGCCGGCGAATCCGGATCAACCGGCGCCGATGCAATATTGGTGTTCCAGGCGTTATCGGCCGGAAAGGGGACAAACCCATTCAGATTCGCTCCGTTGCCCAGCGACATGCCGGCACAGGTCTGGGCAGAGGCAGGGCCTGCCGCGACCGCAAGCAAAAGCGCCATTGTGCCCAGCACGCTTAGTTTGAACCAGCCAGTCGCCGCCAGCGCAATGGCGGAGGCGGTCGAAAGTGAGCCACCCCGGCGGCTGGAATTGGTGATAGCGCAAGATATACCGGGAACAGAGCGAACCATCGCGTTCGGCATAGGGCTCCTCGAACTACGCGCCCGGATCAGGCCATCGCTGGGAAAGCCCGGCCGGGGTGACATGAATGCCTTGATGGTCCGTTATCGCATGGAATACCCGAAAGTGAATGTCCTTATTCGCCTCCCGCGAAACTATAGTTTTCCCCGGGAGGCGGAGAGAAACAGCATCCGCGAAGCAACGCCTAACGCGTTGGATTCCCGGCAGATTGCGCCGGCATCCCGGGCGGGGCGCCGAACGATTTCAGGTAGGTGACAATCTGCCAACGTTGCGATTCCGGCAGCCTGGACCACACCGGCATCCCGCGGCGGACAACTCCATTCGTCATGATCCAGAAAAGAGTCCCCGGCGTCGCCTGCTGCACCTCTTCGGCACGCAGGCTGGGAGCTTTTTTTCCTCCTTCCGCGGTTTTTCCATGACACTCCCCGCAATGCTGTTCGAAGAGTTTTCTCCCGGCCGCGGCAGCCTGGGGATCGTCCGCCAGAGGATTATTCCGGGAGCGCGCCTTTTCCGGCGCTTTCGCCAATTCGGAATAAAGGAGAGAACGCCGCTGCTCGTTCTTCGCCTCAACGGAGTCTTCGCTATGTGCCAGGACAATAGATACGCCAAGGGCAAGAAAGCCGATTACGGCAATCCGCCTGCACAAACGCGGAGATACGGATGGGACGCTCTTTATC
>CAZUCM010000191.1:0-6486 GCA_964619235.1 uncultured Terriglobales bacterium | reverse complement strand
GATCGCGGCTGGATGGAGCCGGCCGCCGGCAAGCCGGAGTTAGTGGATCTGTTCCTGTATGCGGTTGAGGCCGAAGTTCCATTCGCCGCCGCCGGCTCGCAGAGCCGAAGCCGAGATTTACATGGACTGGTGTCCACGAAGTAACTGAAGATGGATTTTTTGCGGAAGAGACAGGCATGGCAACGGATCGGCAATGACGAATGCCGGAATTACAAGCCGCCGACGAACTGACGAAGCCCTCGCCGGGGCAACGCGGTCGAGCCGATGGCATCGCTACGAGTGGCTGATTCCCGCTGCCGGTTGTCTCATCCTGATGGCACAGCTCTTTCTCAGTGTGCGGCAACTTTCCGTGACCTGCGACGAGCCCACGCATCTCTATGCCGGATATCGTTACTGGAAATGCGGGGATTTCGGCTTTGGCGCCGAGCATCCGCCATTGGCCCGGCTGATTGCGGCTGCACCACTGGTGCCGATGCATATCGCCGTGGACTGCCGGATTCCCCAACAGGATGAAGCCCGGGCGGCCCTCGACTGGCTATATGCCAACGATGTGAGCAGACTGGTGGCGCGGGCGCGAGCGGCAGTTTCCGTCTGCGCTCTCGGACTTTGTCTGCTGGTCTGGTTCGCCGCCCGCAGGATGTTTGGCTTTACCACCGCGCTGGTGGCGGTGCTGCTTTTGATCTTTGAGCCGAATACGCTGGCGGTGGGGGCGCTGGTGACCACCGACATGGCGTTGACGTTCACCTTTCCCCTGGCTATCTATGCGTTCTATTTGTGGATCAAGCGGCGCACCTGGCCCTGCCTGCTGCTGGCCGGAGCGGCTACCGGACTGACGCTGGTGGCGAAAATGTCGGGGGCGGTGGTGCTTCCTCTGCTGGTACTTCTGGCCATAACGGAAGCGCTGATGCAATCGGCGGGCTGGCAGGCAAAGAGCAAGTCAGCCATGCGCAATCTGGCCGCCCTGGGGATTATCGGTGTGCTGGCATGGGGAGTGATCTGGAGCGTGTACGGCTTTCGCTTCGCAGCCCGTCCGCAAGGCGTGCACTTATACCAGTCCTATCCGGGCGCCGGCCTGTTTGCCCAGGGGATGATGATGGTTCAGAAGAACCATCTGCTGCCGGAAGCCTTTGCCGAAGGCATGCTGACCATCCATGAGCTGAGCAGTGCCCCGCGGCAGATGTTTTTGCTGGGACGGCTGCATGCCGGCGAAGCCTGGTACTTTTTTCCGGTGAATATCCTCATCAAGTACACGCTGGCCCTGCTGGTGTTGCTGGGAGTCAGCGTCGCGGGCGTCAAATCCTTGTGGCCGCGCTATCGGCGTGAGTTGTTGTTCCTGCTGTTGCCCGGATTGGGTTTTTTGGCGGTCACGGTAGCGTTGAACCGGATGGTCAGCAGTATTCGCCATGTCATGCCGGTTACGTTCTTTGTGGTCGTGTTTGCGGCGGCGGGAGCGGTGGAGATGGCGCGCCGCGCCCGCTGGGCGAAGCTGCTCCTGGCGTGCGCGTTGCTGGCGCAGGCGTCGTCGTCGTTGCATGCGTATCCTTACTATCTTTCCTATGCGGGCGATCTGTGGGGCGGGCCGGCGAATGCGTACCGATGGCTCTCGAACAACGATGAAGGAGAAGCTTTCCTGGCGGTTAAGAAATATGTGGAGCAACATCCGGGCGAACCCTGCTGGCTGGCGCACATTTACCAGCTGGACGTGGCGCCCTATGGAGTGCCTTGCCGGCAGTTCTGGGGCGGACATACGGAGGCGATTCCGCCGCACGTGCATGGCTTGATCATTCTGGATTCTCTCTACATCGAGAACGCGCAGGAGAATTGGGCAGCGCCGATTATCAGGCTGCATCAGCCGGTGGCGCGGATCGCCGGCAGCGCCATGCTGGCCTATGAAGGAGATTTCGATACCCACTCCGCCTCCGGCGCCAGCCAGGCCCTGATCGCTTCCCGCGCATTGAGTCATGGACAGTTTGAAGAAGCCCTGCAGCACGCCAGGGCAGGCGTCGCAGCAGCGCCGGAGTTGGCCTGGGTTCGCTGGGAATATTGCCGGGCGCTGGTGGGAACAGAGAATGCCGAGGAGGCGCGAATCCAATGCCGTGTAGCCCGTGCTTTGTGGCAAGAGGACAAAGCGCTGTCTCATTACGACGCCAAATATGGGTACGAGGTTGCCGATCCGCAGGCGGGAACCGGTATCGAAGAGGCGGTGATTGCCGGACAGTTGAATCTGCGCCGGGAATTTGCCGCCGCTCTGCCGCATGCCCGGAGGGCGGTTGCCCTGGCGGGCAACAGCGGCCTGGCGCACTTCGCTTACTGCCAGACGCTGTTGGGAGAGCATGATTTCCAGACCTCCGGCCCCGAGTGCCAGACGGCGCGCGTTCTGCAAATGAGCGGCCGGTATGCCCAGAGCGGCTTTTGGGAGCCGGCGCCAGGCGGAATAGGGTTGGTCGATCTTTGGCTGCCGGCGATCGACGAGGAAGCGCCACGGCTTCGCATATCAGCCTTGCCATAGTCGCAAGCAAGGCAACTAACCATTTTGGACTATGGCGATCCGCTACCGCTTTTCTCGCGAATGTCATCGTGTTCCAGCCCATTCCGTGCGATATTGAGTACGTTCCGACAGCTTTCGGCCTGCCTCATCGCACTTTGGATAAGAACCCGGATCCGAGGCGCCGTCGGCTGATCTCTGGGCCCTCCCAGGATACGCCGTGAATACCGACCTAAAATTTAACGCGGACTTTGCTCCAGGGATATTGCGCAAGCTGCTCTGGGTGACGGTGATTTATTCGACCTTTGCGCTGACGGTACTGATACCTCTTTTCGCCAGCCGGAAATGGGTGGTAGCCGGGCTGCAGGGAATTCTCCTCTCCTGCGCCGTTATTTCGCTTTGCTTTCTGCGGAAAGGAAAAGTGAAGCCGGCGGGTGGAATTTTTCTGGGTGGCGTCTGGCTGGCGATAGCCACTGCCGTGTTTCTAAGCCGGGGAATAGGCAGTCCGTTGCTGATGGGGCTGACGTTGATCGCCTCGATTTCCTACTGGCTTTTTGGGCGGCGCATGGCGCTGCTGGTCTCCGGTTGCGTTTGCCTGTCGGTGATTATCCTGGGGGTGTTGGCGGCTTTCGGAATACGTCCGCGGCTGATCATTTCTCAGGCGCCAATCAATACGGCCGTGGCCTTTCTCGCCATCACGGCGCTTTCCATTGTTGCGCTGGATCTGACGCTGGCGGAGCGCTTGCGGGCCGAACAGGCGCTGTTAACCAGTGAGACGCGGATGCGCCTTTTTTTCGAGCGTCAAATTGTGGGCATGGCATTTACCTCGCCGGAAAAAGGATGGCTGCAGGTGAATGACCGGCTGTGTCAAATGCTCGGCTATACCCAGCAGGAACTGGCCGGCATGACGTGGGCAGAATTGACGCATCCGGACGATCTGGCTCCGGATGTGGCCCTGTTCAATCGTCTGCTGGCCGGTGAAATCCAGGAGTACTCCCTGGAGAAGCGCTTCCTTCGCAAGGATGGCGTTGTGGTTTACGCCGAAATTTCCATCGGCTGCGTCCGCAAACCGGACGGCTCGGTGGATTATCTTCTGGCGCTGGTGCAGGACATCACGGAGCGCAAGCGGGCTGAAATTGCCTTCCGGGAGAGCGAGGAGCGCTATCGCCGGATTGCCCGGTGCGTTCCGGACCTGGTCTGGACAATGGATTTGTCGGGCCGGTTCACCTATTCCAATTCCGCCGTTGAGCGCATGCACGGCTGGACGGTCGAAGAGCATTTGCAGCTCAACTTTCGCGATACCACCACGCCGGCGCAGGCTGCTGAACATGCGGCAATGCTTGCCGATGAGGTGGCGAAGGCGATGGAGCCCGGCTACGACCGCAATACGACTCGCACCTTTGAGTCGGAGGAACTGCGCAAAGACGGCTCCACTTTTCTGGCCGAGATTTCGGCAACATTTCTCTGGTCGGAAGACGGCAAGCCGGTTGGCGTCGTCGGCGTGACGCGTGACATCTCCGAACGCAAGCGCACGGAGGCGGCGTTGCGCCAGTCGGAGGCGCAGTTGCGTGCCTTCGTACAGAATGCTCCCTTCGGAATCAGCACGGCCAGCATGAAGCAGGATCGCATACTGAGCGTCAATCCCGCCCTGGTGAACATGATGGGCTATGATTCCGCGGCCGAAATGATGTCGCTACGCTTGTCCCGCGATCTTTATTTCGATCCCGAAGACCGGGTGAAGTTCCTGGCGCAGTTGCCGGAATATGGGGAATACAGGGGATTGGAGTTCCACTGGAAGCGCAAAGACGGCAAGCCCATTACCCTGCGGGGAAGCGGCGTTGTGCGGCCTGATCCCGAGCATCCGGGTGACAAGCTGATTGAAGCGATCGAAGAGGATGTGACGCAAGCGCGGCTTTTGGAAGACAGCCTTCGCCAGGCACAAAAGATGGAAGCGGTGGGCCGGCTGGCGGCGGGGGTGGCCCACGATTTCAATAACATGCTCAGCGTAATCCTGGGGCATGCGCAACTGGGCATGAATCGGAGCAAGACGGAGGATCCGGTTCAAACGGATCTGAAGATCATCGAGCAGTCCGCCCTGCGTTCCGCCGACCTCACCCGGCAGCTGCTGGCATTTGCCCGCAAACAGACCGTGGCGCCCAAGGTCCTGGACTTGAATGACACGGTGGCGAGCCTGCTCAAGATGCTGCAGCGGCTGATCGGCGAGGATATCGATCTGGCCTGGGAACCGGGCGCGAGTCTTTGGCCGGTCAAGATCGATCCCTCGCAGATCGACCAGATTCTGGCGAACCTTTGCGTCAACGCCCGGGACGCCATCGCCGGGGTCGGCAAGATCACCATCGAAACCCAAAACATGGTTTTGGATGCGGCCTATTGCGCCGTTCATTCCGGTATGGTCCCCGGGGAGTATGTGATGTTGGCGGTGAGCGACGACGGCTGCGGCATCGACAAGGGCATGCTGAGTCATATCTTCGAACCGTTCTTCACCACCAAGGAGCTGGGAAGAGGCACCGGCCTGGGATTGGCCACGGTGTACGGAATTGTCCGGCAAAACGATGGGCTCATCAACGTCTACAGTGAGCCCGGCGGCGGCTCGACCTTTAAAGTGCTGTTGCCTAAATCCCCCGTCGAGCTGATTGCGCCCGTGGCCGCCGCAGCCGTGGAGATGCCGAAAGCGCAAGGGGAAACGGTGTTGCTGGTGGAAGACGAGCGCCTGGTGCTGAAGATGGCGCAGTCCATGCTGGAAGACCTGGGATACAAGGTAATCGCGGCCGCCACGCCGGGCGAGGCCGTAATGCATGCCAAAGCGCATGCCGGCAAAATTCAGTTGCTGATCACCGACGTGGTGATGCCGGAGATGAATGGCCGCGATCTGGCACAATTCCTGAGCAAGATCAATCCCGGATTGCGATGCCTGTTCACCTCCGGCTATACCGCCAACGTGATTGCCCACCGCGGGATTCTGGACGAGGGCGTGCGGCTCCTGCAAAAACCATTCACCATGAAAGACCTGTCGATCGCGGTGCGCCAGGCCCTGAAAGAGGAATAGGACAGGCAGCACGAAGCCCGCCAGGTGGTTTTGCCGGCCGGTGGCCGAAAGCCGATGGCCGGCGGCTGCCTTGTGGTAAACTCTTTCAGGTAAGCGTTCCCGCCTTGTTGGAGAGGTGGCCGAGTGGCTGAAGGCGGCGGTTTGCTAAACCGTTGTAGGGGCTAATACCTCTACCGGGGGTTCGAATCCCCCCCTCTCCGCCAGTTCTTTCTTTTCTAGGTTCTAGGCACTACGCCAAAGACGGGGGAGCTCCCCGATCCCGAAAAGATTAACCACATAATACCTTGACCCGTATTTCGTTTCAGGTTGAAAACCCGCAAGTGACGCTTGCGTTAAAACCGCGAGTCCGGGCCCGTTTTGCGTTGAACCGCCGCAACAGCCCAGTGTCTCGTCCGAGGGGTCCATCGCATCCGGAGGGAAGCGGATCTCTTCAACGTGGAACGTGGAACGAGAACCGTGGACGGGCATGGCGCCTAAGCGCGAGAATGCCTCCAAGACCCTGGGTCGTTGAAACATTCGAAACTTTGCAAGAAGGTGCTCAAGGTGAGCAAGGCAAGCAAGGCAAGCATTGCTTGCCTTCCTTCCCTCTTCCCGAAATGACAAGTCCCGGCGGCCGGTTTCTCGCTTTCTAGAAACTGGAAACGTGCAAGCAGACACTAACGCCTTGCAGGGAGCAGGTGAGTCCAGGCGACCGCGGCGCCGTACCGTAATACTTCTACCGCCGGTACCTCACGATGTCAATATTGTGGAAACGGATTTCTTCAAAGGCCGAGGGCTGCACCGGGGACGGGAATTAACGGCAACGCAGATCAGGCTGACCCCATTCCCGACCCCATTCCCCCATTCCCGACCCCATTCCCGAAAGCTTCTGGTGATCGACGAGACGGGCTATTTACCGCTGGACGAGGTCGGAGCGACGATCTTTTTCCAGTTG
>CAZUCM010000190.1:0-6489 GCA_964619235.1 uncultured Terriglobales bacterium | reverse complement strand
AAAGACCAGCATGGCCAGCAGTCCGATGAGCCCTCCGCGAGATCCCGTCACCGCTATGGCAGGCATGGTGACCAGCACGCCGGCCAGGGCAAAATACCGCTCCCACCATTTTTGCGGAGAAAGTATGAACAGGATCGCCATCGGCAGGCACAAGATGGCCGAAGCGGTGAAGTAATTGGGATCGCCGGTCACGTACCCCGGCCGGTAGCCCATGCCAAACTGAGTCACGCCGGTCTGCCATTCCCGCAGGCAATACAGCGATGCCCAGCCCATGGCGGCCACGCAAAAAATCATGCTCCAGCGCAAGCGCGCGGCCGAATCCACCAGAAAGAAGATGACGAACAGAAAGATCAGATGCGAAGTGTACGCCCGGATCAGATCGTGAGAAGCATAGGGGCCGCTGACTCCGAAAAAGGAAGCCACCGACCACAGATAGAACATCAGGAAGGCCAGCACGGGACCGCTGCGGAAGATGCCGACTTGGCGCTTGCTGCGGGAGATATAGAACACCGCATAAGCGATGCAGAAAACGCCCAGGTACTTCTCCACCGTAAAGCCTGCAATGTCGCGCCCAAACAGCGGGTGCTCGATCAGCGGAAACGAGAGGATCAGAATGTAGAACAAGATCATCGGCGTTCCACCATGGCAGGCATCGGCCGTGTGCCTTCGGCACGATCGGGATCTGGACAAAGCGGCGCCAGGGCTTCGGCGATACGCGACTGCAATACCGTCAAGCTATACTCGCGTTCAACCTTCAGCCGGGCTGCGTGGCCAAGCCGCAGGCGCAGAGCGGGTTCCTTGAGCAGCACGGCCACGGCTTCGGCGAAACTCCGCGGATCGTCGGCCAGCAGAATTTCTTCTCCCTGCCGGAAACCCAGACCTTCGGCACCCAGGGTGGTGGAAACCACCGCCTTCCCCATGGCTCCCGCTTCCAGAATCTTCATTCGCGTGCCGCTGCCGATGCGCAGGGAAACCGCACATACCGCGGCCTGGGCAATCACCGAACGGATGTCGCGCACCGTACCCGTAAAGTGCACGTCGGGAATATCGCCATATCGCCGCAACATCTCCGGCGGCGGATTTCTGCCGGCCACCATGAAACGCATATTGGAGGTTAATTGCCGCAGCCTGGGCAAGATGTCGCGGATAAAATATTCGGCGCCATCCTGATTCGGCAGCCAATCCATGGCGCCGGTAAAAAGCACGGTTTGGCCGTCGTCGCCGGACGCAGGCTCATATGCCCCCACATCCACAACATTCGGCAACACCGCAATCTGCGCACTCGGACAATCCTGGGCCAGTAATTCCTTATCCCGCTCGGAACAGGCCAGCACCGCCGGAACCGAGGCGCAAACCTTCAGTTCCAGCCGGCGGATTTTGTAGTACTCCAGCCGCCCGTAAACCTTTTTCAGCCAGTTCCGTTCTCCGCGCACGAACTGATCCACAATCCGGTAGGTGATGTCATGTTTGTTCAGCAGCACCGGCAAGGTGCAACCAGCCGGCACATTCCCGGCCATATAAATGTCTTCGCAGAGGATGGCGTCAAAACTTTGCGCCAGCTTCTCGCGAACGGCAGCGCGCATGGCCGCAGCCGCACAGCGCCCGGCCCCGTATGGACGCGGCGAAAAGAGCGCCTTCAGCCTTCCCGGAATCGGATTCCCCCGGGGCTCCGGTATCAACTGAACATCTTCATAGAGCTCCGCCAATTCGGGAGACGGCGAGGCAAGCTCTTCCCGGGCGGCATAGCTCAGTAGGGATATCCGATGGCCTTCGTTTGCCAAAGCACACACCAGGCTGCGGCAACGGATGCGATGTCCGTTGGTCGTCGGCGCCGGCGGCACTATGGCCAGATGGAGGATCTTCACCCTTCCCTCCGCGGTATATACCGAGAACGGCATCGAGCGATTTCAAATTTCAAATCTACAATTTGCAATCCAACTCCCATGCCTTCGGTACAGCCTGCCTTTCAATTTCAAATTTTCAAATTGCCAACTATAAATCCGCCTAGGCTCCCTCTATGATCCCGACCTTGCGCAGCACTTGTACGGCTGCACGGAAGGGATAGAAGACCAGATCCTTTTCCAGCATGTACTTGACGAACCAGGGATAGCGGCTCATATAGTCCATCGCCCCAATCGCCTTATCGCGAATGGCGGGCTCGAATTGAGTGGCGTGGCGCTGCCAGTCGCCGTCCACGTCGATGCGCGCGGCGTCGGTGATTCCAAAATTGTGCTCGGCGGCCATTTGTATGTGCCGGCAGCGTTCGGTATCCAGGCCCACCAGGCGCATCGCGGTGGCATCGAGTGCCACCCCATCGCTGCTCCCCAGAACCAAATCCAGACGGCGCGGCTTTCCCCCCACCGGTCCCCGCCCTTCCATGCCGACGATGGCGTCCATGATGGCCAGTTGCGGGTGAAAAATACCGTGCAACAAGGCCAGCATCGGATCCAGATACTGGTGCAGCAGAATCCGGTCGTACTGCGGCACGCAGCCCCATTGGTTCTTGAGTGCGCCGGTGAAATAGGTAAGCCCATGGGTCTTGAGCACCGGGAGCGTCAGGAAAGCGTCGCATTCCAGCATCATCACCGGCAACTGGACCTGTTTGGCCGGGCCCACATCCACGGGAGTCCATCTGCTCTCGGTCAGATTCACCACCTCGATGCCAAGCCGTTTGGCCATCTCGCTGTGCCCGGAAACCTGGAAAGCATCCCACGCCGAATAGCGCAGCCCGCTGGATTCCACCAGCGTCACCCGCCGGGTCCGGGTCAGGATCAACTCACATACCGCCTGCGTAATACGCACATCGGTATTGGACATCTCCAGTTTTTCCGGAACCGCCGTGCACAGGTTGGGCTTGATCACCACCTTGGCGTTCGGAGCGATCACGTCGCGCCAGCCGCAGAATTCCATGCACTCGTGAACCACCGAGGCCAGGTTGTCGTCGTTCACGGCCCGCAAGATTACTTTGCTTCGAGAGTCGCCGTTCATCCTTCATCTCCATCTTTGGCCGGTGGGGAGCTCTGTGAAAACTTCAGCAACCAGGCCCGGAAACGCAGCCGCTTCCGATGGCAAAAAGCATAGGCATCCCGTGCCCATCGCGCCGAGCGCCAATACGCTTTATGCCAGCGCCGCAAGGTCACCAGCTCACCGCCAAATTTGCTTTTGAAGCGGCCGTAACCGCTCATGTCATAGCACCGCAGGCCCCGTTGCTGTCCCAGGCACATGGCGCTCCAATGCAGAAAATCGTTGGGAAACAGCTCCCGCCCCTCGCCGGAATCCGAGCCTCCCCAAAAGTAGAGGGTCTGGTTGTCGAAGGGGAACAGGCCCACCGAGAGCAGGCGGCCCTGCGCATCGCGGATGCGCAATCCGAGAATGCGATCGATGCGATGCAAATGATCGAAAAGCGCTCGCGGATGGGAGCGGGGAAATCCCGGCGCAACTCCCTTGCGGCGCATGGTGGCGCAAAACCGGTCGTAGAATTCGTCGACCACTTCGGCACTCTCGCAGAGTTCCGCCTGCAGGCCGGAGGCAATCGCCTTCCTTACGCCGTAGCGGCGGCTCTTGTGCAAGCGCTTGAGCATGGATTCTTCGTCGTCCAGTTCAACCCGGTACGTAAGGTCCTCCACCGGTCTGAAACCGGCAGCCGCAAGCACCGCCTCGGGAAAACCATTCTGCTCGAACTCGACCATGGCGATGCCTTCGTGCCGGGCCCAGGCATCCAGTGCGCGCAGGAACTCCGCCGGATCGGCGGCGGTCTCCAAAACGGCGCCCATGGAATTCGTGTACCAGCCCTTCAATGGGCTGCCCAAAATCCGAAACGGCCCTTTCCGCACTTCTCCGGCACAGAACAGGCCAAGACGGCGCCCTTCCTTACATACAGCCCACTTGCGAACGGTAATCTTCCGGCTCTCTTCCAGATAATCCAGCCATGCCTGGCGATGGAAGATCTCGTGCCCTGGATACGCCATCATCAGTTCGTCCCAGCGGGAGGCTTCCCCGGCGGGGAGAGGCGTCAGTTCGTACGGCCCGGGAACCAGCACCACCGTCGATGTGGAATCGGTAGCAGGTGCGCTTATCATGCGCGCGTCTCCGTAAGAAAAGTCCTATAGTTCCAGGCGACCGCACAGGCGAGTTGACTGGTTTCCCCGTCGTTCCGGCCATCCGCATGGGCAACCGGCAACAATGCCTCGATCTGGCGCGCATCGCCCGCGCCCGCCGCCAGCCGCCAGGCAGCCTCATAGATGGAATAGCGCGGAGTACAGCGCCGGCCCATCGCCAGCCATCGCGGCCAACGGCGCAAACTGCGCAGCCAGCCCATGCGCCGCACCACATAAAGCCATCCTCGAAGCTTCTGTCCCGCACTCTGGCGCGCAGCCATTTCGGCAAAAAACATCTCTGGGGAGGCCTCCGGCGCGGCGAAAGTGAGTTGCCCCAACTCCCATCTCCACAATCGACAGGCGTAGTCCAGCGCTTCGCCGTAGAGATCGGCGTCGAATGCGAAATCAGCCACACCGCCGGCAATCTTCCACCGGGTACACCCGCTGACGCGTTCGGCAAAAGCCTTCAGTGGAAATGGAAGAGCTGAATTCGTATCGGCGCCGAATCGCGAACCTGACTGTTCCGGCTTGGCGGCCGCCAACTTTTCCAATTTCTCCGCCCTCTGGCCATAGGTAGGCTCATAAGCTCCCAGAAAGACCAGTAGCGACGTCGCCATATCCAGAAACAGCTTCACTGCACGATAGTGCAACTCTTCGGAGTTATCCGCCAAGTTACTACCGGGTTGACTGGCTGGGTCGCACGAGTCCTGGCAGTCGCAGCCGTCGGCCTCAAGGACAGCGTCGAAATTGCCATTGCCTGGTTTTCCCGCCAGCGACTTCCGGCATTCTGCCAGTTCAAGGCATTCGATGGTGCGATTGGCCAGCATTCGCCAGGCATCCTCGGTGTCGATGGCGGAAACGGGGAAATCAGGGATGAGTTGGAGAGGGTTCTTTTCTCCCCATACCACGCGCCCACAACTGCGCAATTCGTACGTGAATATGTGGGCGGGAAGCCGGCGGAAATAATCGTCATGCACAACCGCCAGGCTGACGTGAGCCGTTACGCCGGCGGCTTGCAATTCCGCCTCGCAGGTTGCCGTCAGCTTCGATATCGCATCGCCGGAAGGTAAAGGGAACCCCGCCTGGAACACGGCAATGAGATCCGCGTCTCCCAGCAGCCGCCAGCCACCGGAGGCGGGAAGAATGGTCGCCTCCTCCCGGGCCACGCTGCCGGTAAGGAGCAGGGCGCGCAATTGATCGTTCCACGACCGGCGGCAAACGCGGACGGCAACTTCACCCACTGTTTCGCGAAGAACCGCTTGATTCGGGCTTTGCGCTTTGCCCAATTGCGGGGTAAATTTCAAATTTGCAATTTGCAATTTGGAATTTGAAAACTCCGTTGCGTCCTCTGCGCTCATGTTTTCTTGGGGCATTGGCGTTCCACAGGCAATCGACAACCCCGACTTTTTGCGGCTTTCCCAAGCTCTCCAGTAGAGCTCTTCCGTCTCTCGAATCTGGCGTTGCTCGCTGAAACGCTCCCACACCCAGTCATGTCCTGCGGCGGCCAATCCTGCGGCCTGCCCGGGGTCGCGCAGTAGTGCGGCGATCGCGCCGGCCAGTGCCTGTGGATCGCCTGGGGGCACCGTCCGTCCGGTCTTCCCGTCGATTACCACCTCGGGCGTGCCATCGACGGCGGTGGCCACCATGGGACGGCACGCCGCCAAAGTTTCTATGGCCACCAGTGGCAAGCCTTCAAACAACGACGGCAACACCACGACATCGGCCGCGCTCAACCACTCGGCGATGTTGCGCTGGTATCCGGCAAAGCGCACCACCTCCTGGCACCCCAAGGCACGAGCCTGCTCTTCCAGGCACGATCGCAGGGCGCCATCTCCAACACAGGCCAGACGCACCCGGGGAAATTCCCGCCGCAACGCCGCCAGCGCTTGCAGCATCACGGCATGTCCCTTTTGCGGCTCCAATCGGCCTACGACCAGCAACACCTGATCGCCGGAGGCAAAGCCGAGCGCCTTCCGTGCCCCTTCGGCCGGCGGCAAAACCGCGAAGCGGCTAAGATCGCAGCCATTCTGAATCACTTCCACTTTGCGTGCCGGCAGGCCTTTGACGTCGATCAGATAACGGGCGTTGGCATGGGATACGGCAATGTAACGGTCGACGCAGCGGCCCGCCAGCCGGTCTACAAAATATTTCGCCTTCCATCCCTGCCGCCAGAATTCGTTGATGTGCGGCGTTTCGACGATCACCGGCACGCCGCAGGCGCGAGCCACCGGAGAGGCGAACAAGCTGGCGTAAAACAAATGAGAGTGCACCACGGCGATGCGCTCGCGGCGCAAGAAGGCGCCAAGGCGAAGCATCGCACCGGCCTGGCGCGGACTGCGCAACCCCAGCCGTAACACGGTCACATCCGGCGGCACATCTCCGGCAAGCAGTT
>CAZUCM010000189.1:0-6533 GCA_964619235.1 uncultured Terriglobales bacterium | reverse complement strand
TCTATCAGGCGGATATGCCTGTGCTCCCACTACGGCGGTTTACTTCTTCTCGTCTGATTCTTTGCCGATCCACTGTGTCAGATAATTCTGGACGCCCATTTCTTCGATGGCATGGAGCTGGGCTTCGAGCCAGTCGATATGGTGTTCCTCTTCCAGCAAAATCGACTTCAACAGCTCGCGGGATCCGTCGTCCTTCAGTTCCCGGCAGAGCCCGATCCCCTGGTTCAGCCGCTTGACGGCGTCGTATTCCAGCTGCAAATCGTTTTTTAACTGTGCGGGCACGTTCTGTCCGATATTGATCCGGAACAGCTCGCTCATATTGGGCGTGCCCTCCAGATAGAGGATGCGTTCCATGCACTTCTCGGCATGGACCATCTCTTCGATGGATTCCTTGCGGCTATTGCCGGCGAGCCGGTAGTAGCCCCAGTTGGCGCACATTTCCGCGTGCAGAAAATATTGGTTGATGGCCGTAAGTTCCGCCTTCAGCACCTCATTGAGCAGGGCTATTACTTTTGCGTCGCCTTTCACCGTTCGCTCACCTCATGCAAGGATTAGGGCCCGAAAACACCGGCGCGGGAGCGCCGCGGAACCGGCGTATTGATTTTAACGTAGTAGCGGGAAAGTTTCCGGGGACGCTCAGACGATGCTTACGATTTCCTGCGATCCGGCGGCAGGCGGCGGATCGCCCCCCTCGCCATTCTCCAACAACCGTTCATGCATGGAATAGAGGGCCAGCTCAAGGCGGTCTCCCAAACCCAGCTTGCCGTAAACTTTGCGCAGGGAATTCTTGATCACCTGTTCGGTGGTCCCCAGTTCCTCGGCAATATTCTTATTTTTCAGGCCGCGCGCCACACCGGAGATGAACAGCAATTCCTTTTCGGTCAGCCGCGGTTTGTCCTCGGCGCGGCGCAGTTGGGCAGCCTGGGCGCGGAACGCTTCCAGCATCCATTGCACTTCGCGCTGTTCCAGCCAGGTTTCCCCGGCGTACACTTTGCGCACGCATCGCGCCAGCAATTCCGGAGTGATGGTACGATTCACCATCCCGCACACCCCGCGGCGCAGATAGTCCACCGTCTCCTGTTCCGTCGCTGTGTTGACCAGCATCACAATCCGCACGCCGGGAGCGCGTTTCACGATTTCCGATACTGCCTGGGCCGGAGTGGGAGAGATGCCTTGTTCGAGCAGTAGCACGTCGGCCGGATACAGCGCCAGCGAGGTAAGGGTTTGCCCCATGGATTCGGCGCGTGCGACCACCTGGATATCGGGCTTCGACGCCAGAATTCTGGCGATGCCCACGCGGAAGATTGCCTGGCTGTCGGCCAGAATTACGCGAATCACCGCGCCGTCGTCCGCCGGCTGCGGGACCGGCGCCGAGCGGGAACCCGTATTTCCGGAATCGTTGCGCAAGCCTTATGCCCCAAAGCCAGCGCTATCGGCAGCGCTTGAAGTCATAGTCGTCGATCACGACAGCCACGGCATAGCGCCGCTTCACCCGATCGCAGCGGATCACACGGCCGCTGCAGTTTACCAGCACGTCTTGCGGCGCGCTCAGTACGTCTTTCGGCATGCGAATCGTGAATCCCACGGTGGCGCCAATCTCCACTGCGGTGTCCGAAATAAACTTCACGCCACCGGAAGAAATGTTTTCGGTTTCGCTGCCTCCCGCCGCCTTCCCGGCCGCCAATGCCACCGGAAGTTGCAAGGGGAAACGCTTTGCCAGTCGCTTCTCCGTCTCTGCTTTCGTTCTCATGTCCCTGAGCTTACTTTCAGGCGCGATCCTGCAAAAGTTACGAAAGTCAGCGAGTCCCTGAACTGCGGGAACTGCGGGGACCCTGCGCCTCCGGAAACCTCTTCAGTTGTGCCGCAAATCGTTGAAACGAGAGACGATTACTCCAGTAATGTCCCCTCTGCCGGTCAGAAGCGCGTGACCTCTGTGAAATTGAAGTTGTTCACCTTCATCGCGGGCACCACCATGTCGAAGGATTCCTCTCCACTGGCGCGTACGGGCGCACCCATCTGTTCCACGCTGGACAACATGTCAATCAGGCTTTGATTGAAGCGGAAGTTGCGCAGGCCGCCTTGCACGCGTCCGTTTTCGATATAGAAAGTCCCGTCGCGGGTCATTCCGGTAAGCCTCTTCTGATATGGATCCACTTCGCGGATGTACCACAGGCGCGTCACCAGAATCCCGCGCTCGGTGGAAGCGATCATCTGATCCGGTGACGTGACCTCGCCGCCAGGAACGTGGAACACCACATTCACCGGCGCTTCGCCGCTTTCATTGGGCAGAAGGAAGCCGTGACCTGTGGCGCCAATCGTACCAACCCGGGCGGCATAGGCCGAATGCCTCATCTTGTCGGCAGTGGCGCGAGCGTATACCAGATTCTTGATCACGCCGCGTTCCACCAGCTTCACCGGTTGCCGGCGCACCCCTTCTCCATCAAAAGTCGCGCCGGACTGCAGCGGGTGAGAGACGTCGTCATAGATCGTTATGTTGTCTCCAAATAACTTGGTTCCAATCCGGTCATTCAGAAAGGACCGCTGGTCGAGGATGGCCAATCCACCCCAATCCCAGAACATAAAGCCCACCATATCCAGCACTGCCGCCGGCTCGAGTATGACGGTATAACGGCCCGCAGGCATTTCTCGCGGCCCAGCCGAATCCATCGCCTTCTTGGCCGCCGTCTCGGCCAGTTGCTGGGGCGTCAACTGGCGCACGTCCGGGGAATTGGCTTTCTGCCAGCCGGAAGAGTCCGCCGCCAGCATGGTGACGGAGGCTTCCGCGGAGGTTTGGGTGAAATACGTGCTGAGACCACGCGAGTTGAGCACCGCCTCCATCGCCTCGGAATTGGCAAAGATCCCGGCGGCCGTGAGTTGGTGGCGCTTCGCCACTTCTACCATCCGGCCAACGGCATCGGCGCGTTGCGCGGCGTCCAGGGCGGCTGTTTCCGCAAATGCGCGCGGCGCCGGAAGGCCATCTTCGCGGTGAAACGCCTCCGGGCCGGGCATCGGCAGCAGATCGGGATCCGGAGTCTGCACCCGCGCCAACGATTCGGAGGCGGCCACCGCCCGCCGCAGCGATTCGTCATCCCACTTGTTGGTGGTAGCCCGGGCAGTGCGCCCGCCCAGCACCGAGCGGACGGACAAAAAATAATTCTCCTCCTCCACATTCTGGGTGATGGCGTTGTTGGCGAAGCGGGTAAGCGCGCTACGCCCGCCCGCGATGAAGATTTCCACTTCATCGGCTGCGGAAAAGCGCTTTATGCGAGCGAAAAGTTCCTGCGTTTTTTCTTGCGTCAGCATGGTTTGGTCGTTGGTCAAAGAACCGTTCCCTTTTTCACGTTCAACTTCTTCGCCAGCCAATTATGGAGCGGCGCTGATCGCCATTTGCCAACCGGCGGTTGCTGGCCGACGCCTTTCCCTCACTGCCCTTTATATGCACTACCCACGGCAATATTACGAAAACGGGCGGGAGCCGCGCCATGGCCGGTGCCCATAATCTGCTGCGGTTGTCCTTTGCCGCAGTTCGGCGTCCCCCACAGAGTCCACTGGTCGCGTGAGCAGATTGCGTCCAGAGAATTCCAGAACTCTGTGGTGATGCCGGAATACGAAGGGTTCTTCAGCATCCGGCCCAGTTTCCCGCCTTTGATCTCCCAACCGATTTCGGTGCCGAACTGGAAGTTGTACCGTTTGTCGTCGATCGACCAGGACCGGTTCGTCTGCATGAAAATGCCGGAATCGGTGCCGGCAATCAACTGCTCCAGAGTCAACGGACCGTCGCCGGGCAAAATGCTGACATTGGTCATGCGAATCATGGGCGTCCGATTCCAGGATTCGGATCGCATGCACCCGCCGGAACGCGCCAGCCCGGTCTTCGCGGCAGTGTCTCGCGAGGTCAGATACCCGGTAAACAGACCGTTCTGAATGATCGGCGTGCACTGCGCCGGTACTCCTTCGTCGTCAAAGGCAAAGGTCCCCAGCCCGGGACCATGCGCCTCCGTGGCATCGGCAACCACATTTACCAGTTCGCTTCCGTAACGCAGCTGGCGCAGCTTGTCGAGAGTCAAAAACGACATGCCGGCGAAGTTGGCTTCCATTCCCAGCACCCGGTCCAGTTCAATCGGATGTCCGACCGATTCATGCACCTGCAGAGCCAGCTGCGAGGAATCCAGAATGATCGTGAACTTCCCTTCCGGACACTGGTCGGCGCGATGCAGGGCTACCGCTTCCTCGCCAATCCGCCTGGCATTCTCGACCAGTTGCAATTCCCCGATCAATTCGTAGCCCCGATTCTGCCATTGTCCGCCAAAAGAATTGGGATACGACCGCTTCATGATCTCAGAGCCGGAAAAGGCGTAGGCGGCATAACCCGCACCCGTCACGGTACGCACCTGATGGATATCGGACCCTTCGGAGGAATAGAACCACTGTTCGTGCCGCCGGAAATTCAGATTGGCTTCCGCCAGCGTCACGCCCGCGGTGGCGCGCAGTTCCCCGTCAATCCGGGTCAGCAATTCCAGGTTCTGCTCGACGGAAATCGTAAACGGATCGATTTGGCAGGGCGAAGTCCAGTCCGCCTGATGCGCCTTCTCGGGCAGCAGCTGCACCTCTTGTTGCCTGACGGAAGCCGAAGCCCGGGCAATCGCTACTGCATTTCCCGCCGTCTTCTCGACCGCCGCACGGCTCAGATCTTCTCCGGCGGCGAATCCCCAGGCGCCATCGGCCAGCACACGAATGCCATAGCCCATCGACTCCGAATCGTTGGCGCTGCCGATTTTTCCGTTCTTGGTAGCCAAAGCCCGCCGCCGGTCATCGACCAGGCGTACTTCCGCATACTGCACCCCGCGTGCCTCGCAAACGTTCAATGCCCAACCGGCAATTTCTTTCATGTGGTTAGTTTATATAAGACCAGCCGGTAAAGCGCGGGCTTCCCGGAGATTTCCCGCATCAGTCCTCATGCCGCGACGCCCGCAATTTTATGTCTCCGGGCTTCGCCTTCCGGCGGATCGTTCGTCAGCCTCAGCAACCGCCGAATGGCGTCGGCGCAGGTATCGCACAACGTCCGCGAGAAGTTCAAATCACGCTTGCACAATTCGCATTTCATGATCGCCTCTGATGATGTATGCCATCCCGGAGCGGCCGTCGCGGCGCCGAGTGGCGATTTCATCCCCTTCGCTTGATTAGAGGCGGGCGCCCGGGGAATGTGTGCGAGGAATATTTTGATCGGCGAAAACGATTAAACCTGGGAACGCGGGCCAAAAAAGATCTGGGCTTCCGTCCCCGGTCAAACCGCAACCCCGGGAACCAAAGCCCAGCATCCTAAATGCATTGCTATCGAAACAACCGAATCGTGTTTAGGTTCCTTCACTCCAGCTGGCCAGGTATTCTTCCTGTTCCGTGGTGAGGCGATCGATCTTGACTCCCATGGATTCCAGTTTCAGCTTGGCAACGCGCTTATCGAGATCTTCGGGAACCATATAAACTTTCTTTTCCAGCGTAGCGGCATTCTTGACGAGATATTCCGCCGAGAACGCCTGGTCGGCGAAGCTCATATCCATCACCGCGGCCGGATGGCCCTCCGCCGCGGCCAGATTGATCAAACGGCCCTCGCCCAGCAGGCTGATGTGCCGGCCGTCGCGCAAGGAATATTCTTCCACGAACGGGCGGGTCGTACGCTTGGAGGAAGCCAGCTTCTCCAGCGAAGGGATATCGATTTCGACATTGAAGTGGCCGGAATTGCTGACGATCGCGCCGTCCTTCATCAATTCGAAATGTTCCCGGCGGATCACGTTCTTGTTGCCGGTAACGGTACAGAAGACATCGCCGATCTTGGCCGCTTCTTCCATCGACATCGCGCGGAATCCGTCCATGACGGCTTCCAGGGCGCGGGTCGGATTGATCTCGGTAACGATTACGTCCGCACCCATACCGCGGGCACGCATCGCCAGTCCGCGGCCGCACCAGCCGTAGCCGGCAACCACAAACTTGGAGCCGGCCAGCAGCATATTCGTCGCCCGCACAATGCCGTCCAGCGTGGACTGGCCGGTACCGTAGCGATTGTCGAAAAGGTGCTTGGTATCGGCGTCGTTGACCGCAATGATGGGGTAGCGCAATACGCCGTCTTTCGCCATGGCGCGCAGACGAATCACGCCGGTGGTGGTCTCTTCGGTTCCGCCGATCACCCCGTCCAGTACGTCGGTGCGCTTGGTCAGCGCGGTAGTTACCAGGTCGGCGCCATCGTCCATCGTCAGTTGCGGCTTGTGATCCAGGGCGGCGTTCAGGTGCTGGTAATACACCGTGTTATCTTCGCCCTTAATGGCATAAACCGGAATGCCGTAATCCCGCACCAGGCAGGCCGCCACATCGTCCTGCGTCGAAAGCGGATTGGAGGCGCAAAGCACGACATCCGCTCCGCCATCCCGCAAGGTGATCATCAGATTGGCCGTCTCGCAGGTAACGTGCAGGCAAGCCGCCACGCGTATTCCCTTAAGCGGCTGGTTCTTGATGAATTCCTTGCGAATGAGATGCAATAC